>NZ_JBOZWP010000031.1:0-51357 GCF_050865035.1 Shewanella sp. GXUN23E
AATTGGTCGAAGGTTCGAATCCTTCACGACCCACCACTTTCTCTCTGAGGAAGTCCGCAGTCTGATAACAGGTTGCACCACAATATGGGTCGTTAGCTCAGTCGGTAGAGCAGTTGGCTTTTAACCAATTGGTCGAAGGTTCGAATCCTTCACGACCCACCACTCCTTTAAAGCGCTATTCTTATTTCTCATCGTTTCTATGGTTCAATCATCATGACCGAAGTGGTTCAAAATAGAACTCAATGGGTCATCGTTATTCAAATTCTCGTTTAGCCAAGCTTTTTGGGTACCTGTTTTGCCGGTTGTTCAGTTGCCCCGCATGTCGTGAAGTGCTGTCACTATTGAATCACTGCATACTCTGACAGCGATCAATGTCATGCGACTGCGGATGTTACTCTACTGTGATCTTGAACGCATTTTAAATAATGTCGTGCTTATGTTTTATCTCGGGTAGACATTTGTCTTATAGACCTATTGCTAATATTGCTTGCTCTAAAGTTTGGTCATATTCCCCTTAGAAATATACCAATGAGGGGGAGTGACAATGATTAAGCAAGCCAGGCTCGCGGCGATGATTTCATCATTGCTGATGGCAGGTGCGGTAAATGCTGCCAATACCGATTTTACATTCGGTGGTTATATCAAAGCTGATGTGATGTTCAGTGATTACAGTAACGGGGCGCCGGATTCCGGATCTTTATCCCGTCAGTTTTATGTTCCGGGTACAATTTATGGCGACCCAACCAACGGCAAACAAGTGGTTGATTTCCAGGCCCGTGAATCCCGTTTTAACTTTAAGACTGTGACCGACGTCGATGGTCATAAGGTTACCGGGTTTATCGAACTGGACTTTATGACTCATACAGATGGCAACGAGCGGGTCAGTAACAGTTATTCGCCCCGTTTGCGTCAGGCGTATATCAGCTATGACAACTGGCTGGCGGGTCAGACCTGGAGTACCTTCCAGAACCCGGGTGCGCTGCCTGAAAATCTGGACTTTGTGGGTGCTGCCGATGGTACGCCGTTCGTCCGTCAAACCCAGTTGCGTTACACCAATGGGAACTGGCAGTTCTCCATTGAAAACCCGGAAACCACTGTGACCCCCAATGGTGGCGGCGCGCGCATTACCGGTGGGATAGGCTGGGTGCCTGATGTGGTGGCCCGTTACAACTTCAAGACTGATGGCGGCAGCAAGTTCGCGCTTGCCGGTATTGCCCGTCAGTTAGTGCTGGATCAGGATGGTTATGACACCACTGAATTTGGTTATGGTGTCAGCTTTTCCGGTGTGATCCCGGTAGGTAACAAGGATGATTTCAAATTCACCGCTACCTATGGTGATGGGCTGGGACGTTATCTGGCACTGAATTACGTCAATGCGGCGGTATTGAATGCTTCCGGCGATTTGAAAGCCATCAGCTCTTATGCCGGTTTTGCGTCTTATCGTCACTGGTGGAACGACCAATGGCGCAGCAGTTTCACCCTGTCCGGATTCAAGGCTGATAATGATGTTGCCCTGACCGGTGGCGCGGTGAATGAGACGGCCTATTCAGGTTATATCAACCTGCTGTATTCTCCTGTCAAGCCGCTGACAGTGGGAATGGAATATATGTATGCGATGAACGAGCGTCAGGATGGGGTTGATGCTGATCTCAACCGCATTCTGTTCTCCATTAAATACGTACTCTAAGTTGATAACCCTTAGGGTAAATGAAAAACGGAGGCGAAAGCCTCCGTTTTTTATGTGCAATTAGTCCAGCAGATGATTGTCGCGGACAAATTGTTCAAACTCGGTACAGCCACCGACGTGTTCTTTGTCGACAAAAATCTGTGGTACAGTTTCAACCGGTTTGCCTACCGTTTTTTCCAGATCTGCTTTGCTGATCCCTTCGGCATGAATATCCACATACTTGAAGTTAAAATCTTCACGCTTTTCTTTGAGCTGTTCTGATAATTGAACCGCGCGAACACAGTATGGGCAGCCTGGGCGGCCAAAAATAACAACAAACATATTTGCTCCTTTAGGTTGGCATGGCGCATGTTATACCACACCCATACTAAGAAGCATACTCGCGATTCTCAGTCTGATAACGCCCCTGGTAGTCAAAGTACTGTTGTATGATATCCCAGCCTTTTTTACCTTTTTTCAGTAGCATAAGATCCGGGTGCCGGAAGCGGTCGGCCAGGGCAACTACATCTTCCGGTTGTTTGATGGCAGGCAGTTTTAATCCGGGTGTGCGCGAGTGAGAATGAATAAACACCGCGTACAGCGCGCGGATTTGTGCCTGGGTTTCCATTCTGAACTTTTGTATCTGCTGATTGCCCTCGATATCCAGATAAGTTACCTGCAGCATACCGTTGTTGGCACTGAGCAACATATCCTGACAACGAAACAGATGATGATGTTGCTTTTTCAGCACCTGCTGAAGGCGGGTGTCCGGGTCCACCAACGTCGAATCGCACTGCTGGCAGATACGGGCTGCAATATCATTTTCCGCGCCACAATCCGGACAAATCCTGGCCCGGAATCGATAGCTGCACTGGCTATTGTCGCCGCCAACAAGTCCCTGACAACGACGCCCGAAGTGCTCGATAATATCGCCGTCATCATCGGTCAGACCCCAGAATATATTGGCAAAATTGCATTGAGGACAGTGCACCTGTACCGGTACAGATTTGCTGTCAGGCTTGGGCTGGCCGATTTCCGGATAATAAAGATCAAATCCGTTGGCGGCATAGTCGATCACCAGACACTCGGTTTTGTTTGGTGCCAGTCTCAATCCCCGACCGACCATCTGCTGATACAGACTGACAGATTCTGTGGGCCGCAATATGGCGATGAAATCAACATGAGGGGCATCAAAGCCGGTTGTCAGCACGGCAACGTTCACCAGAAATTTGATCTCCCTGGACTTAAACGCCGTGATCAGCCGGTCGCGTTCATCATTGGGGGTGTCTGCGGTGATAAGTGCCACTGACTCGTCCTCCAGCAGGGTCATCACCTCACGGGCATGACGCACTGTGGCGGCAAAGATGATAACCCCCAGGCGATGAGCCGCCAGCTGCCTGATTTGCGTGACGATGGCCTTGGTCGCCCGCCCGCTGTGGGACAGCAGATTGTTAATTTGGGTGTCAGTTAACTGCCCGTGGCTGTCTTTGGTGAGCAGATCAAAGTCGTACTGGGCGGCAAGACCATCAAGCACTTTGGGTTCAGTCAGATAACCGTTTTTTATCAAAGGACGGAGCGGCAATTCGAAAATGCATTTTTCGAACACAGGTTTTTCGGTATTGCCTACACGACCATGGTAGTGATGACGGTAGATCCAGCCAATACCAAGCCGATAAGGGGTTGCTGTCAGCCCCAGAATTTTCAGCTTTGGATTGATGCTTTGCAGATGTGACAACAACTGCTGATACTGGCTGTTGCTTTCGCCACTGACCCGATGACACTCGTCGATGATCACCAGAGAAAAGGGCTGCTGGAATTGTGCTTGCGCTCTGGCCGCTGACTGGATGCTGGCGACCACGGTTTTTTCCTGGCTCTGTTTTTGTCCAAGCCCGGCAGAGTAGATACCTGCCTGCTCGGTCAGCAAGCCGACTTTCTCCGCATTTTGTGCCACCAACTCTTTGACATGGGTGAGCACCAACACCCGTCCCCGGGCGACGCGGGCCAGTTCGGCAATCACCAGGCTCTTGCCGGCGCCGGTGGGCAATACCAGTACGGCGGAGTCACTGGAATGTCGAAAATGGGTGATTGCGGCATCGACTGCCTGCTGTTGATAGTCTCTGAGCTGGATTTTGGTCACTGTGTTTGGGTCACTGCATCAGGCGCTGATTGGTCGGCGGCAAGAGTGTACCACAAGGGGGCTGAAAACGGCCCCGGACAGGGTGGGATAAACCCGGGAGGACTGCATCCCTGTCCAAAGGCCAAAACTTGAAGCATTTGAGGTTTGTATTGTTATGGGATGGCGGGTATCAGCCACATCTCCTGATACCTGCAACCACTTTATCCCATTCCTGTTACCCGCCAATGGTCCATTGGTTGGATTTGCCCAGATTCAGTCTTGGGTCTTACCGATAGCCATGAAAAAGGGGATAACACCTGTTGGTGTTACCCCCTCGGTTGGGAAGTGTCAGGCGAAATGCTGTCAGCTGCGGTTCAGACGGCTCTCAATGAGGACATCAATCACGGCCGGATCGGCGAGGGTTGAAGCATCGCCCAGATTGCTGATCTCGTTGGCGGCGATTTTTCGCAGGAAGCGACGCATGATCTTACCTGAACGGGTCTTGGGCAGTCCGCCGGCAAACTGGATTAGGTCCGGTGTCGCCAGTGCGCCAATTTCCTTGCGTACCCACTGACGCAGTTCCTGACGCAGCTCTTCTGATTGCGCCGCATCCTTGGTCAGGGTGACATAGGCATAAATGCCCTGGCCCTTGATGTCGTGGGGATAGCCTACCACTGCCGCTTCGGCCACCAGATCGTGGGCAACCAGCGCACTTTCGACTTCAGCGGTACCCAGACGGTGACCTGAAACGTTGATCACATCGTCCACCCGACCGGTGATCCAGTAGTAGCCGTCTTCATCACGACGGGCGCCGTCACCGGTAAAATACATGCCTCGGAAGGTTTTGAAGTAGGTCAGCACAAAACGTTCGTGGTCACCGTAAACTGTGCGCATCTGCCCTGGCCAGGAGTCCAGTATCACCAGATTGCCTTCGGTAGCACCTTCCAGAATATTGCCCATGTTGTCGACCAGTGCCGGTTGCACCCCGAAAAAAGGACGGGTTGCGCTGCCGGGCTTGGTGTCAGTGGCACCGGGCAGTGGCGTAATCAGAATGCCACCGGTTTCGGTTTGCCACCAGGTATCAACAATCGGGCATTTGTCGTGGCCTATGACTTCATGGTACCAACGCCATGCCTCAGGGTTGATGGGTTCACCCACAGAGCCCATGATGCGCAGCGAGCTGCCATCAAAATTGGCAAATTGCTCTTTGCCTTCAGCCATTAACGCACGGATAAGTGTCGGTGCCGTATACAGGATATTCACCTTATGACGGTCAATCATCTCACCCAGGCGTGCTGGACTTGGATAGTTGGGGATACCCTCGTGCACCAGAATCGTTGCGCCATTGGCCAGCGGGCCATACACCATGTACGAGTGTCCGGTGATCCAGCCGACGTCGGCAGTACACCAGTAGATTTCACCCTCTTTGTAATCAAATACATATTCATGGGTCATGGAGGCATAGACCATGTAGCCACCGGTGGTGTGCAATACACCTTTGGGATTACCGGTAGAGCCTGAGGTATACAGCAGGAACAGAGGGTCCTCGGCATTCATCTCTTCCGCTACACAGTGCTCAGAAGCGGTGGCTGCTACATCGTGCCACCAGACATCACGACCGGTTTGCCAGTGGATATCGCCACCGGTGCGTTGCAGCACAATGACCCGCTCGACAGTGGTGACATCCGGGTGATTGAGCGCCTGATCGATATTGGCTTTGAGCGGCACAATCCGGCCACCACGAACGCCCTGATCGGCAGTGATCACCACTTTGGACTTGCCATCGATGATACGTGATGCGATGGAGTCAGGAGAAAAACCGCCGAACACTACAGAGTGGACGGCACCGATGCGGGCACAGGCCAGCATGGCAACCGCCGCTTCCGGAACCATGGGCATATACAGGGTGACCACATCACCGCGACGTACTCCCTGGCCTTTCAGGGCATTGGCAAACTGACAGACCTGTCTGTGCAGCTCTGCATAAGTCAGGGTACGCTGCTCACTGGCATCGTCGCCTTCCCAGATGATGGCGGGTTTGTCGCCTTTATCGGCCAAATGTCTGTCCAGACAGTTTACTGAGGCATTGAGGGTACCGTCGTAAAACCATTTGATGTACAGATTGTGATCGTCAAAGGAGGTATCCTTGACCTTGGTAAAAGGTTTCATCCAGTCGATACGCTGGCCATGTTCGCGCCAGAAGCCTTCAGGGTTTACCACCGACTCCTGATACATGCGCTTGTATTTTTCATTGTTGATATGGGCATCGGCAGCGATGGAATCCGATACTTTGTAGAGAGACTGCGTGCTCATGGGTGGCTTCCCTTTCTTTGAAAATAATTACAATGCGTTGGGTGAGTATGCGGGGGAAGCCCTGTGGCCTCCATTAGACCTTGGTATATGTCAAAAAATGCTATAAAGATTAGTGGCTTGAGTGCAGTGCTGGGGCTGGATTAGATTGCTGAAATAACGCACAATAAAACAAAAAATTGGGATATCCATGAATCTGACCCTACTGGTAGCCGTCATCGCCATTGGCTACGTTTTCCTGTTGTTTCTGCTGGCCTGGGGCGCGGAGCGCTACGTTAACCGTATCCGTCCGGGTCTGCAGGTCGCCATCTATGGCCTGAGTCTGGCGGTCTATTGTTCTTCCTGGAGCTTTTTGGGAACTGTTGGCCAATCTTCGACGGATCTCTGGTCCTATCTGCCTATCTTCGTCGGCCCAATCCTGGTGTTTACCCTGGGGTTTGGCATGCTGCGAAAAATGGTGGTGATCTCCAAAAGCCAGAATATCACCTCAGTGGCTGACTTCATTGCGGCCCGTTACGGCAAATCCCAGTTACTGGCGGCACTGGTCACCCTGATTGCACTGTTTGGCATCATGCCTTACATCGCGCTGCAGCTGAAAGCCATGGTGATGGCCGTGGGGCTGTTCGGGCCAACCGGTGACAGTCTGGGCAATGCCAGTCTGCCCCTGCTGATCACTTTTATTCTGGCGGTGTTTGCCATTTTGTTCGGTACCCGCAAGCTCGATGCCACCGAGCACAATCCCGGGATGATGGTGGCGATTGCGTTTGAATCACTGGTAAAGCTGGCGGCGTTTCTACTGGTCGGTGTGGTGATTAGCTTTGGCGTGTTCGATGGTTTCAGTGATATCTGGGCGCAGGCTGACAAGGCCAGTCTGATTAAGGGCGCGGAGCTGAAACTGTCGGTGTTGCTGCCGGAGTTGATCGTCGGTATCGCTGCATTTTTGTGTATGCCAAGACAGTTCCATGTGATGGTGGTGGAGTGCGCAGATGAAAAAATCCTGCGTAAAGGCCGCTGGCTGCTGCCTGTCTATCTGCTGTTATTCGCGCTGTTTGTAGTGCCGCTTGGACAGGCCGGACGCTTGTTGCTGGGAGACAGCGTGCCGCCTGACACCTATGTCATCAATATGCCACTGTTGCTGGACATGCCGGTGGTGGCGGTGATCGCGCTTCTGGGCACCCTATCGGCGGCGACCGGTATGGTGATTGTGGCTGTGGTGACCATCAGCATTATGATCAGCAACGAATGGCTGGTGCCTATGTTGCTGCGTACCGGCAAGATCCGTCGCAAGAATTTCAATCAGTTTGCCCAGTTTTTGCTGAACGCCCGGCGATTGTCGATAGTGATTATTCTGGCGCTGGGATACCTGAGTTTTTTGATATTCGATAACAGTGACTCTCTGTCCCATTTGGGGATGCTGTCGTTCGGTGCGTTTGCTCAGTTGGCTCCGGCATTGGTTGGCGGCCTTTACTGGAAACACGGTAACCGCGGCGGGGTGTATATGGGGCTGCTGGTTGGCTTCGCGCTGTGGTGTTATATCCTCATCCGGGATGTGCTGGCCAGCGACTCATTATTGCCCGATGGCATCATGGTGCTTGAGTCTCTCAATCCCAACGTCAATGACGTGCTGCTGGCTTTGCTGGTGAACAGTCTGTGTTATGTGCTGGGATCTCTGTGGTTCAGGGCCGGTGTGGCAGAGCGTATTCAGGCCAGTCATTTTGTTACTCCCGGAGAGCTTAAAGACTCTGGCAATCGCCGCACCGGCGGGGTAACCCAGCAGGATTTGTTGATCCTGGCCAGCCGGTTTGTATCGCCTGGCCGTGCTTATGAAAGTTTCAGCCGGTTTATGCCTGAAGCCGTTGGTGCTGACAACCGCAGCCGGGTAGCGACGCCACAGCTGGTGGCACACACAGAGCACCTGCTTGCCGGTGTGCTGGGAGCGTCCAGCGCCGCCTTGGTGATGGACTCAGTGCTGCGCGGGCGGGATCTGGCGCTTGATGAAGTGTTCTCCCTGGTGGATGAAGCATCTTCCAAGATTATTCTCAGCCAGGATATGCTGCGCGGCGCCATTGAACATGCCTATGAAGGGATGAGCGTGGTGGACAAGGACCTTAATCTGGTGGCCTGGAATAACCGTTATATTGAGTTGTATCAGTATCCGGAGAACTTTTTACAGCCGGGGATGCCGATTGCGGATGTGATCCGGTTTAACGCCAGACGCGGTTATTGCGGTCGCGGGGATGTGGAAGAGCAGGTTGCCCGGCGGCTTGAACATATGCGCCGTGGCAGTCCTCATGTGTCAGAGCGTCAGCGGGATGATGGCAAAGTCATCAAAATTCAGGGTAATCCGATGCCAGGTGGTGGCTTTGTGATGACCTTTACCGACATCACTCAGTATCGGCTGCAGGAGCAGGCGCTGCGTGAAGCCAACGAAATGCTGGAAACCCGGGTGAAGGAACGGACTTTTGAGCTTGCCAAACTCAACAGTGAGTTGCTTGAGGCCAAGGCGCAGGAAGAAATGGCCAACGCCTCCAAAAGCCGTTTTCTGGCGGCGGTGGGACATGATTTGATGCAGCCGCTGAATGCCGCGCGTCTGTTTACTGCGTCTTTGTCCCAGTATCCCAAATTGGATAATGAGGCTCAGACTACGCTCACTCATATCAACAGTTCGCTGAAAACCGCCGGCGAGTTGCTGACAGATCTGCTGGATATTTCCAAGCTGGACTCCGGGCGGGTTGATGTCAATCTGCGGCAGGTCGCCGTGTCCGAATTGCTTGATGGGCTGGCGGTGGAGTTTGATGCCATGGCAGCAGATTCCGGTATCCGGTTCCGCTATCAACAATGCAGCTCGACCCTGTATACCGATCCTGCGCTGCTGCGCCGTGTATTACAGAACTTTTTGACCAACGCTTATCGCTATGCCAAGGGCGGCAAAGTGCTGCTGGGATGCCGGCGCAGGGACAACGAGCTGGAAATTCAGGTGCTCGACACCGGTTGCGGCATTGATGAGAAGCAAACCCGGGAGATTTTCAAAGAGTTCCGGCGACTGGATAACCCCAGCTCGCGCGCGGTAGGTGGTCTGGGATTGGGGTTGGCGATTGCCGACAGGATCAGCCGGGTGCTGCATCATCCGATAGCCGTCAAGTCAATATTGGGCAAAGGGTCGGTGTTTTCGGTACGGGTACCGCTTGGGGAAAAACTCAGTTACAGCGCGCCGCTGAGTCGACCCGGTAATTTGCAACCCCTGGCGGGGGTTAAGGTGCTGTGTATTGACAACGAGGAGGCGATTCTGGCGGGGCTTGAGAGTTTGCTCAGTCGCTGGCAATGTGAGGTGGTGTGCGCACGGGATCTGGCCGATGCCAGAATCAAATTGGGCCTCAAAGGGGTGGCGCCGGATATCGTGCTGGCGGATTATCATCTGGATGATGGTCAGAACGGCGTTGATGCAATGGATGGGATCCGGGCATTGTATGGGCAACATCTTCCCGGCATTCTGATCACTGCCAACACCCGTAAGGCGCTGGTGGAAGATGTTCAGCAGCGCGGCTACCACTATATGGCGAAAATGGTGAAGCCAGCGGCATTGCGGGCTCTGATGTCCAGTTTGCTGAAAGCCGGATAACCCGGCGAACTATACTCAATAACTGGGCAGCAGGCGACAGGCAATGAGGGAGGCAGAATGATTACCGCGAAACTGTTGGCTGAAAAGTGCTTTGGTGGCTGGATAAAACGCTTCAACCATAATTCTACTGTGCTTAACTGTGAAATGACCTTCAGCATTTTCCTGCCGCCCGCAGCTGCAAAGACTCAGGTGCCGGCAGTATATTGGCTGGGCGACAGCGGCGATGATGATGCCAGCCTGATGCGGATTTATATGGCACAGTTTCACGCCGCCCAACTTGGACTGGCGCTCATCTGCCCGGATGTTCATCCCCGGGGGGAGTATGTGCCGGATCTGACGTCCCGCCTGGGGAAGGAAACGCTTCCGGCCCTGTATCTCAATGCGACATCGGTTCCATGGCAGCGCCATTTCCGCTTGTTTGATTATGTGCAGAGCGAACTGCCCGGCATAGTGGAGTCGCATTTTCCCATCAGCAGTCGCAAATCCATCTGTGGTGTGGGGTGGGGCGCGCACGGCGCCATGGTACTGGCACTGAGTCAGCCGCAGAAATATTCCTGTGTGTCCGGTCTGAATCCCCGCCTGTCAATCGTGGCTGACAGTGTTGAGGCCCGTATGCTGGCCCTGTTGATGGGGGACAATCCCGATGCCATGCGGCAATACGATATAACGGAGTTGCTTGCCTTGAGCCTGACGCAATTACCCGTGCTGTTTCATCAGGTGGAGCAGGGATTGACTTCTGTCATTGCAGCAGGCCAGCGGAGCGTTCTGGATGCGGCTAAAGCCAAGGGATATCCGCTGGAGTTGATCGGCGTTCGGGAATACAGCGTAACGCCGGGGTTTATTGCCAGCTTTATCGGCCAGCATCTTAAATTTCACAGCCTGTATCTGTAACGCCGTGTTCGATTGACCGTCACGTTAAACAGATCGTGACGGTTAACAGTGAGTTACGCTTAACTGATATCGTGTTTTTCCATTTCCAGCTGCTGCAGGGCGATGACTGCCTGAGTTCGGTTGCGAACGCCAAGTTTACGGAAGATGGCCGTGGCATGTGCCTTGATAGTGGCTTCCGATACCCCGAGATCATAGGCAATCTGTTTGTTGAGCAAACCTTCGGCAAACATCTGCAGCACTTTGTATTGCTGAGGCGTCAGCTCTGCCAGCTTGTTGGCCATTTGCTCATGATTGTTGTCATCGATCTCAATCAGCTCGATTCCCTGTGGATACCAGATATCACCATAAAGTACGGCATGCAGTGCCGCGCCAAGGGTTTCCATTGAGGCTGACTTGGGAATAAACCCGGCACTGCCGTAATGCAGTGCCCGGCTGATGGTGCCGGCATCTTCATGGGCGGAAACCACGACCACAGGTAATTCCGGGTAGTGGGCCCGCAGATGGATAAGGGTAGAGTACCCGTGAGAGCCGGGCATTTGCAGATCCAGCAGCACCAAATCATAGTCGGTGTCAGTATCGAGTAACTGTTGCAGTGCATCGGCACAGTCGGCTTCGTACCAGCGGGTGTCCCCAAAGGTAGTCGTCAGCGCCTGCCTCAGGGCATTGCGAAACAGAGGATGATCGTCGGCAATGATAATATTCAGATTTTCCAGCTTCATGGCTTAATAGTGATTTTGGTTGCACGTGAAGATGTCGACAATGTAACAGAAAAGTAATGTGCAATCCTATGTGAATTTCATAAAAATCTTGCCGAATGCGATAGTTAGCGTTTTTAGCTGGCATCAGGACGGTGCGAAATATACTGTTTCATAACCCGAAAATTCCAGATGTTCCGGGCACTCCTAAAAGAAGGCTGCGACTAAAGTATGATGTTTTCGGCGCGGTTTTCTTCGCTCGTTTTTTGCAAAATGTTCCCAAAAAATCGTGCGAAGTGACCGCTGAAAATGAAAAAGCCACCCTGAGGGTGGCTCTTCAATCATCAGATCGGGTTACTTCAGCTTATCGATACGGCTTCTGGACGCTTTGGCCAGCTTGCGCAGTAAAATCTCTGAATCCGCCCAGTGCAGACAGGCGTCGGTAATGCTCTTGCCATATTCCAGTGGCTGCCCTTCAACGACTTTCTGATTGCCTTCTTCAATGAAGCTTTCTGCCATAATACCGGCAATCGTGGTGTCGCCGGTCGCTATCTGTGCCATCACATCATCGGCCACATTCAATTGTTGCTTGTGTTGTTTCTGGCTGTTGCCATGACTGAAGTCCACCACGATGCGCGGGTTAAGCCCCACGTCTTCCAGTTGTGCACGGGTGCGGGCGATATCTTCTGCACTGTAGTTAGGCTGTTTGCCGCCACGCAGAATAATATGGCCGTATGGATTTCCATGGGTGCGATAAACCGCCATGGCACCGTCTTTATCCGGTGAGTAGAAGATATGAGGTACGCGGGATGCGCGCACTGCATCTACGGCGATATTGATATTGCCATCGGTGCCATTCTTGAAGCCCACCGGGCAGGACAGTGCTGACGCCATTTCCCGGTGCACCTGACTTTCTGTGGTGCGGGCACCAATTGCGCCCCAGGTAATGAGATCAGCAATGTACTGACCGTTCACCATATCCAGAAACTCGGTGGCGATAGGCAGTTTCAGCTCAGTGATCTGTTGCAGCAGCTGACGGGCAAGGCGCAGACCTTTGTTGGGGCTGAAAGAACCATCCAGGTCTGGATCGGAGATCAGTCCTTTCCAGCCGACTATGGTGCGTGGTTTTTCAAAATACACCCGCATCAGAATGCACAGATCATCTTTCAGTTCCTGATGCAACTGTGCCAGGCGCTGGGCATAGTCCAGTGCCGCTTTGGTGTCATGGATGGAGCAGGGGCCGATAATGACCAGCAAACGCTGATCTTTGCCCTCAAGGATGGCTTCGACTTCACGACGCTGTTGAACCAGATAATCAGCAGCCTCCTGAGTCAGGGGATATTCGGCTGCCAATTGGGCAGGGGAGATCACTTTACAGAGTAAAGAAGTACGGAGTTCATCGGTTTTAATGGTCATTCACTGTACCGGAGCAATCAATATCAGGCGCTTTTTCGCCAACTTGAGAGGGATTATAACGAATCCAGCCCATGTTCACAGGGGCAAGTGCACTATTATTCGCCATCTGCACAATGATTTTGTTTTAACTTAGAATTTTTGGCAATCACCGGACGATTCCGGTGAATAAACTGCAACAGGCGGAACACGACTGTGTTTGCCCCGCCTGAAACACTGAAATTTTAGAACATATGCCGCTTTAAACCGGCGGTATCAAGGATTTTGGCTGCAATCTCTTCCACGCTGTGATTGGTGGTATCCACAAAGGGGATGCGCTCCTTTTTGTACAGCATTTCCACTTCTTTGACTTCAATCCGGCATTGGCGCATGGAGGAATAGCGGCTGTTCTCCATCCGGGTCTGGCGAATTTCATGCAGGCGGGCAGGATCTATGGTCAACCCAAACAGTTTGTGTTTGTTGCGTCTGAGCGCCTCGGGCAATTTCAGACTGTCCATATCTTCTTCGGTAAAGGGGTAGTTAGCCGCCTTGATACCGAACTGCATGGATAAGTACAGACTGGAAGGGGTTTTGCCGCAGCGGGATACCCCAATCAGGATAATGTCGGCATTGTCCATATGTTTCATGGTCTGGCCGTCATCGTTCTCCATGGCGAAATTAATGGCGTTGATGCGGGTTTCATAACCGGCATTGGCCATGCCATGGGTACGGTGCAGGGCAGGCGTTGCCTTGATCCCCAATTGTTGTTCGAGTGGCGAAACAAAGGTGTTCAGAAAGTCGTAATCAAGGCCTTCACTGGAGTAGATAATGTCCCTGATTTCCGGTTGGACGATGGAATGGAACACCAATGGGCGCTGTCCTGTTGTAATAAAACAATCATTGATCTGCTTTTTAACAGCATTTGCCTTGGCGATTGTTTCTACGAACGGGATGGTAAGTGATTCAAATTCCATTGGAAATTGGGAGAGTACCGCGTGCCCGAACACCTCGGCTGTGATGGCGGTACCGTCGGAAATATAAAATACATGGCGAGTCATTCTGACCTCTTGTAGTAATAAAATTACAAATAAAATTATGCATTTACGCTAACTTTTCGGGAGTGTAGAATGCCGGTGCCCTCGTGTGAAGGGGCCAATGAAATAAAAACTTGCGGAGATAGAACTGTGCAGCAATATGTACTCTGGTATCAGGAATTAGGCATGGGCGACGTCAACATTGTTGGCGGTAAAAACGCTTCTCTGGGTGAGATGATCAGCAATCTCTCCAATGCCGGTGTTCAAGTACCTGGTGGCTTTGCGACAACGTCCCATGCGTTCAATGAGTTTTTGGAACAAAGTGGACTTAACCAGAAAATTTACGAGACGCTTGACAGCCTGGATGTAGATGATGTCAACGCACTCGCCAAGGCCGGTGCACAGATCAGACAATGGGTTATCGATACCCCTTTCCAGAGCGAATTAGAAAAGGCCGTTCACGAAGCCTACGACAAGCTGTCCTCTGAAACCCTCGACGCTTCCTTCGCTGTTCGTTCATCCGCGACTGCAGAAGATATGCCGGATGCCTCTTTTGCCGGCCAGCAGGAAACCTTCCTGAACGTGAAAGGCTACGATGCTGTTATCGTTGCCATCAAACACGTATTTGCCTCTCTGTTTAACGACCGTGCTATCTCTTACCGGGTACACCAGGGTTATGACCACCGTGGTGTGGCTCTGTCTGCCGGTATCCAGCGCATGGTGCGTTCCGACAAAGCCGCCTCAGGTGTGATGTTCACCATCGACACTGAATCCGGTAACGATGATGTGGTATTTGTAACCTCGTCATTCGGTCTGGGTGAAATGGTGGTACAGGGCGCAGTAAACCCTGACGAATTTTATGTTCACAAGCCAACCCTGACTGCAGGCCACAAGGCTGTGGTACGCCGCAACATCGGCAGCAAGCTGATCCAGATGGTGTACTCAGACGATGCCTCTCACGGTAAGCAGGTGAAAATTGAAGATGTAGACGCGCAGCAGCGCCGCACTTTCTCCATCTCTGATGAAGAGGTGATGGAACTGGCCAAGCAGGCGATGATCATCGAGAAGCATTACGGCCGTCCAATGGACATCGAATGGGCGAAAGATGGCAATGATGGCCGTCTGTACATTGTTCAGGCTCGTCCTGAAACGGTACGTTCCCGTGAAGATGTGCAGCTGATTGAGCGCTATCACCTCAAGAGTGCCAAGACTGAAGTGGTCTCTGAAGGTCGCGCCATCGGTCACAAGATTGGCTCAGGTGTTGCCAAGGTACTGAACTCCATCGACGAGATGGATAAGATCCAGCCAGGCGACGTACTGGTGACTGACATGACTGACCCTGATTGGGAACCTATCATGAAGCGCGCCAGCGCCATTGTGACCAACCGTGGTGGCCGTACCTGTCACGCCGCGATTATCGCCCGTGAACTGGGTGTACCAGCGGTAGTGGGTTGTGGTGACGTGACTGACCGTATCCAGAATGGTCAGGTAGTGACTGTATCTTGCGCCGAAGGCGACACCGGCTACATCTATGATGGCAAGCTGGACTTCGAAGTGGTGTCCAGTCGCGTGGACTCCATGCCTGAGCTGCCGATGAAAATCATGATGAACGTCGGTAACCCTGACCGTGCATTCGACTTTGCCCGTCTGCCAAACGAAGGTGTGGGTCTGGCCCGTCTGGAGTTCATCATCAACCGCATGATCGGTATTCACCCTAAAGCCCTGCTGGAATTTGATCAGCAAACCCCAGCGCTGCAGGAAGAGATCATCGAGATGATCGCCGGTTATGCTTCTCCGGTTGAATACTATGTGGCCCGTCTGGTTGAAGGTATCGCCTCCATTGCAGCGGCCTTCCATCCGAAGAAGGTGATTGTGCGTATGTCTGACTTCAAGTCAAACGAGTACGCCAACCTGGTGGGTGGTGACCGCTACGAGCCAGAGGAAGAGAACCCAATGCTGGGCTTCCGCGGTGCCAGCCGTTACATCTCCGAGTCCTTCCGTGATTGTTTCGCGCTGGAATGTGAAGCCATCAAGCGTGTTCGCAACGATATGGGTCTGAAGAATGTGGAAATCATGATCCCATTCGTGCGTACTCTGTCTGAAGCTGAGCAGGTGATTGGTCTGCTGAAAGAGCAGGGGCTGGAGCGTGGTAAAGATGGTCTGCGCGTTATCATGATGTGCGAACTGCCATCCAACGCCCTGCTGGCGGATCAGTTCCTGGAGTATTTCGATGGTTTCTCCATCGGCTCCAACGACCTGACTCAGCTGACGCTGGGTCTGGACCGTGACTCCGGCATCATCAGCCACCTGTTTGATGAGCGCAACGAAGCGGTGAAAGTGCTGCTGGCCATGGCCATCAAGGCGGCCAAGGCCAAAGGTGCCTATGTTGGTATCTGTGGTCAGGGTCCTTCCGACCATGCTGATTTCGCGGCCTGGCTGGTAGAGCAGGGCATCGACACTGTATCCCTGAACCCGGATACCGTGATTGATACCTGGCTGTATCTGGCTGACGCTCACGCGTAATCCGCAGGGCTCTGCTGAATTGAAAAAACCGCCTTCGGGCGGTTTTTTGTTTTTTAACGTGTTATTGGATATGAGATTTCTTTGCGATTCGTCGCTTTGAAGTCTCATTCCTGACATATTGACTGTCTGGTACTGACTGTCTGATATTGGCTACTGGCACAGGGATTGTCAGCTCTACCGCAGCCGGCGTGACGCAGATTCAGCGATGCTTCAGGCGTGACCGGCCCAAATCAGTGTGCCACTGCAGACCGGCGACGCCAGGTTAGCCTTACTGTTGGGATGGATACCCCCGGGCCAGTTTGCGGGCAAGATCAGTGATCAGCTTATCGCTTGCCGTAGACAGTGCATCAACCAGCGCGCTATAGCCTTCGCTGGCCAGTGGCTCGCGATAGCTGAACGGGTGGGAGTCAAGCAATCGACCATCAGCGCCAATCAGGCTCCACTCACCACTTAATATGGCCTCGCCCCGGTAGTCACCATTGAAAGCCTGCACATCCACCAGCAATGTGGGCGCCTGTGTGGTCGCCAGCTCTGGCATATTGGTCACGGGCCAGTAGTGCTGCTGAGATGCGCGCAAGCCGGTAACAATGCGATTGGTCAATTGGCTGTCGGGACTTTGCGCCCACAGATTCTGCTTGGCGACCACAGCTTCGTTATCACTGGTCTTATACAGGATCCCCCCCTGAGTGAGCAGGCTGTCCATGGTTACCGGCGCCATGATAAGCAAGGGTTTTCCCGCCACATAAGCTGTGGCAACCGTGTCCGCCTGCGGTTTCAGCAGATAGTACTGGGTTGGCTGCGGCGCCGATGAACATGCGGTCAGTAACAGAGTCAGTAATACAGATGCCGGGTATTTCATGGCTGGTTTCCTTTCACCGGTAACGGATCTTGTGTGCCCTGAGTGCCAAATATCAGGGCATCGGGCTGATCATTTAATGTTTTGAGCAGGGGGTCCAGTTGTCCCAGTGCTTTGTTAACCCTGAGCAGTGCCTGCTCTATCTCGTGGTAATTGCCTGAGCCGGGACTATAGCCTTTGAGTACAGCCTGCAGCTGTTGCAAGGTTTCACTCAGCATTTGAGGCAGTTGCGCGGTATCTTTGTCGGTCAGCAATTCATCAACCCGGCTGAGGGTTTGCTGCAACTGCTCGCCTGCACCACCAAACTGACTCAGGGTGTGATTCAGCTGCTCAACGGTTTTGTCGATGGGCAGTTTTTCGATTTTCGACAGGATGTTCTCCAGTTGCTGCTGCAGCTGCACAAATTCACCCTCAATCGTCGGGAAAACCGGATAGTCATGGAAACGCTGTCGGCTGTCTGTCGGCTGCTTATCAACTTCATCAGGGTAATAATTGATATCTACATAGAGCGCGCCGGACAACAGATTGCCGGTTTTCAGCGTCGCTCTGAGTCCGTTTTTGAAAGCACTGGCGAAGTTCTCTTCCATCTGGGTAACGGTTTGACGGGAGGACACAAGATGATAGATACGCTCCAGCTCTATGTTCACCAGTACCGGGATTTCCATTTTGGCGACCGAATTTACGCCGACCATCGCCAGAGGAACCTGGGCGACTGTGCCTATGCGGATACCGCGATACTCAACCGGCGCGCCGGGTTGCAGGCCGCGGATGGAGTCGTTGAATAACATGACGTAAGGAATGATTTTTTCATACATCTGCGAGCGCACTTCTTGCAGATTGTCGTACAGACGAAACTCAGGTGGCTGGCCGGTGATCGCTTCTCCCTCCGGCGAGCCTTTGGGAACAGCAAAAGTGACGCCGCCTGAAAGCAGAGTTTCCAACGACGCAACCTGAACATTGAATCCCTGGGTATTGAGGGTGATGTCCATGCCTGAGTTCAGCCAGAAACGGGTGCGGGTGCGCAGCAACTTGTCATAGGGCTGAAAGATGAACAGTTGATAGCTGGCCTGACGGCTGTCGACATCAAAACCAACTTTCTCCACCCGTCCGACGACAAAGCCTTCGAACATCACTGGTTCACCCACCGCCAGTTTACCTGCTTCATTGGCTGTCAGCATGACTCTGGTGCCTTTGGCATCCGGGCCGGCAACCGGCGGATTACTGAGCATGACAAACTCACTGCGTTTTTGATCTGAATCGCCGGGACGAAGTTCAATGTAGGGACCAGAGAGCAGGGTTTCCAATCCGGATACACCTTCAGTACCGATTCGGGGTTTAACCAGCCAGAACTCGCTGTTTTCGCGAAGCATGCGCTCAGTGCCATTGTCCATTCTGGCGGTCAGCTCGATTTGCCGGTAATCCTTACTCAGCTTGACCTGTGTGATGATGCCGACTTTTACACTGCGGGCTTTTATCAGGGTTTTACCCGGTTCAATTCCTTCTGCGGTCTGTACCGTCAGATGAATTTCCGGTCCTTGCTCGGTCATATACTGGTAGACCATCCAACCGGCGGCGATCAGTGACACGATGGGAATGATCCACACCGCAGAAAATCGTCTGGAAACAGTTACTCTGGCGGTTGATTGGGGATTATCCATGCTGTTCTCTCTGTGGATTGGAATAGGCTGCGTCTGAATGCGCGATGGCGGTCGTCTCAGACAATTGCCACAGTATTCTTGGGTCAAATCTGTGGGTGGCGATGAGGGTGAAGACAACGACCAGCGCAAAATAGAAAACGGCGCTGCCGGGGGTCACCCGCATCAGCTCGCCAAACTGCACCAGTGCGGTGAGAATGGCGACGACAAATACATCAATCATCGACCAACGGCCGATAAGTTCGATAAACCGGTACAGCTTGAGTTTCTCCAGCGCACTGTGCTCGCTCTGTGGCATTAGCTTGTGTTGAGACCAGAGCAGGTGTGCAAGGATCAACATTTTGGTCAGGGGCAGAATGATACTGGCGGTCAGGATCACCAGCGCAATCGGGTAAGAACCCATTTTCCACAACATAATGACGCCATCCATGATGGTGGACCCGTCACTGTCACCAAAGCTGGTGGTGAACATCATGGGATAGAGATTCGCCGGGAAATAGAAAATTAATGAGGTCAGCAGCAGGGCTGCACTAATATGAATGCTTTTCCGGGGATTGAACTCATGCAGTCTGCAGTTGCAACGGCGGCAGCGACAATGGGTATGTCCGGCTGTCAGTGGGTTTATCTGACCACACAGGTGACAAACCAGATGATTGCCGGTCAGGTGTGTGTCACCCGGGCGCACATCACCTGTGTCCACTGGTGCAAACAGCCGGCTGCACAGCCAGGTTCTGTCGACGGTGCGGCTGCTTTTGACCAGCAGCAGGGTAAACAGCAGGTACGTCCAGAACGCAATACCCACATCGATATCGGTCATGGAGGCCATTTTAATGATACTAACCAGCACCCCGATAAAGAAAATATCGGCCAGCAGCCAGGGCTCAAAGCCAAACACAAAGCGATAAATGAACTTTATCGCAGGACGGTTTCCGGCCGGAGAACTTACACGGCGGCGGGTTGCCAGGAAAAACAGCAGAATTAATCCACACAGATACAGCACCGGCAGCAGGACGATGGTGATCACCAGCAGCGAGGCCACGCCGCCGTTGTTGAAGTAGTAAAACACGCTCAATGCATCCAGCAGCACAATTTTCTGATGGATGTCCTGAACGCTGATTTCCATAAACGGGAAAAAGCAACTGACGGCCAATAAAATCAGCGCCGCGGTACTGTAGGCAAATACTTTATTGCGGCAGTCCGGTACACAGGAGGTCAGCGTATGATCACATCGCGGACAGGAGGCGGTCTGACCCGGTTGTAGTTCGGGGACCCGGGTCACCATGCCGCATTCGGCGCAGGCGGCCAGAGTCTGAGTATGATTCGTCATAAAAATGAGGTTTCAGGACGGTCTGTGGATTATAAAGATATCGCACTTTTTCCGGCAAATCCGGATTGTGACCAAAATGCAGATTTTTTACAGGGGTATTCGCTGTTGCAGTGGAAATAACCGGTTAATTTTACCGGACATCTCCCACGTAACCCGCGCCGATGCGGGGTTGAAGAGGACCTCCAACTGGCGTGTTAAGGCAAGAGCAAGACCATGAATTATTTGGTTAAACTTCATTAATCCTGGGACAATCCTGATCACATAACCGGCATTCAACCCTGATGGCTGCTATTGCCATGACGGGATAACACTGCCAATCTAATGCTGTTATCATAATCAACATTATTACAACGAATTAGAAGTAGAGCTGCCGAACCTATGTTGCCCCGTCTTTCCCCTCAACAAATGTTGGAGCCCGTTTATCTGGCCTTTCTGGATGCCCTGGCATCGACGGCGTTTTGCGGTGATGTCGATACCCGTTACAGCGCAAGACTGGCGCAGGCCACCGACAACTCTGTGTATCAGTTTTTACCTCAGGCTGTGCTGTATCCCAAAAGCGTGACGGATATTCAAACTGTACTCAAGCTGGCATGTAAACCTGAATTTGCCGGAGTTTGTTTCTCGCCTAGAGGCGGTGGCACCGGGACCAATGGACAGTCACTGACCCATGGCTTGGTACTGGATTTGTCCCGTCATATGAACCGGGTGCTTGAGGTCAATCCGGCGGAAGGCTGGGTCAGAGTTGAGGCCGGGGTGGTAAAAGATCAGCTCAATGATGCGTTGCGGCCACACGGTTTCTTTTTCAGCCCTGACTTGTCCACATCCAACCGGGCAACCCTGGGAGGGATGATCAATACCGATGCCTCCGGCGCAGGCTCACTGGTATATGGCAAAACCTCTGATCATGTACTTGAGCTTAAATCGGTGCTGGTGGATGGCGCTGTACTGGATACCCGTCCCTGGTCCCATGAAGAGCTGCACCACCTGCAGGCTCTGTCCAGCAGCGAGCTGGGTCAGCAGCTGATCACTGACATCGCCCGTGCGACCCTGGATAATCGTCAGTTAATCGAAACCCGATTCCCGCAGTTGAATCGTTTTCTCACCGGGTACGATCTGCGGCATGCCTGGGATGATGGGCTGACTAATTTTGATTTATCGCGCATTCTGGCCGGCTCTGAGGGGACGCTGGCGGTTATTGCTGAAGCCAAATTGAACATTACGCGCTTGCCCGCCTGCCGGGCGATGGTGAACATCAAATATGATTCTTTCGAATCGGCGCTGCGTCATGCGCCGGCATTGGTCAGTGCCAATGCCACTGTGGTGGAAACCATCGACTCCAAAGTGCTGAATCTGGCCCGGGAAGATATCATCTGGCATTCGGTGTCATCGCTTATCGAGGAGGTGCCAGGCAAAACCATCATGGGCTTGAATATGGTGGAATTCGCCGGTGATGAGCTGGATGTCATGGATCGAATGGCGCAGCTGCTGTCCCAGCTGGAGGCTGATGTTGAAATACAGCGGCACGGCGTTGTGGGCTTTCAGATGACCCGTGATGCTGCCAGTATTGAGCGAATTTACGCCATGCGCAAAAAGGCCGTGGGCTTGCTTGGTGCGACCAAGGGCAGTCGTAAACCCATCGCATTTGCCGAGGATACCGCGGTTCCACCTGAGCATCTGGCGGACTTCATCATGGAGTTTCGCGCGCTGCTGGATGCCAAACAATTACAATATGGCATGTTCGGACATGTGGATGCCGGCGTGCTGCATGTCCGGCCGGCGCTGGATATGTGCGATCCAGCCGATGAGAAACTACTGCGCACCCTGTCTGATGAGGTTGCCGCGCTGACCCGTAAATATGGTGGTTTGATGTGGGGGGAGCACGGCAAGGGAGTTCGTGGTGAATACGCGCCGGCAGTGTTTGGCCAGGAGCTGTACGGCGTGCTTAAAGACATCAAAACCTGGTTTGATCCGGACAATAAACTTAATCCGGGCAAGCTGGTTGCGCCCCATGGCCATGATCTTTGCTACAACGTGGACAGTGTCAAGCGCGGTGCCTTTGACCGGCAGATCCCCATCACTGTACGCGAAGCTTTCCCGGACGTGATGAATTGCAACGGTAATGGACTGTGTTTTAACTACAGCCACTACTCTCCCATGTGTCCGTCTTTCAAGGTGACCGGAGACAGGGTGCAGTCGCCCAAAGGTCGCGCAGGCCTGATGCGTGAATGGTTACGGTTGCTGGAGAATGAGGGCGTTGACCCTCTGGCATTGGCCGCCCAGAAACCACAGAGCTGGTTAATGCGGATGCGCAACAGCTATCACGCCAGGAGAGAGGATGACTTCTCCCATGAGGTAATGGAATCTTTAAAAGGGTGTCTTGCCTGTAAAGCTTGCAGTGGCCAGTGTCCGGTCAAAGTTGATGTGCCCAAATTCAGGGCGCAGTTTTATCAGGCGTATTACCAGCGCTATATGCGACCGCTCAAAGATTATCTGGTGGCAGGACTGGAAAGTTCGTTACCGCTGATGGCCAGAATGCCGAAAGCGACCAACGCCGTAAGTGGCAATCGCTTCAGTCGCTGGGTGATGAAGCAGGCACTTGGTTATGTTGATGCTCCCTTGTTGTCGGTCCCGACGCTCAGGCAAAGGCTGGAAAATCACCCTTGTCTTGGTTATGAGTTGCAGGATTTACAGCGCATTCCTGATCCTCACAAAGACCAGTACGTACTGATAGTGCAGGATCCCTTCAACAGCTTTTACGATGCGCAGTCTGTTTTTGCGTTGGTGCAATTGGTTGAGATGCTGGGGAAAAAACCTGTGTTGTTGCCTTTTAGCCCGAATGGAAAGCCTGCCCATATAAAAGGTTTTATCAATAAATTTGCCACCCAGGCCCAAAGCAGCGCAGCCATGCTGAACCAGTTGGCAGCGTTGGGGATGCCGATGATGGGGTTGGACCCTGCGCTGGTGCTGGTATATCGGGATGAATACCGGCAAATTCTGGGCGAGCAGCGCGGCGATTTTAACGTATTGCTGGTCAATGAATGGTTGCTGGACATTCTTTCTGAGCAGGAAGCCAGAGCCGCGTCCGGTAAGATTTACACCTGGCTGAGCCATTGCACTGAATCAACGGCAAAACCGGCGACCGGCGCTCAATGGCAGAAGATATTCAGTTATCTGGGCGCAGAGCTCAAGACACTGAATCTGGGGTGTTGTGGCATGGCTGGCACTTACGGACATGAGCTTGAAAATCTCGAGCGTTCAAAAGCGCTGTACAGGATGTCGTGGCAAGATCAGCTTGCAGATTTGCCGCAGGAGCAAGTGCTGGTTTCAGGTTATTCCTGTCGCAGTCAGGTAAAGCGCTTGTCTCATTTCCGGCCAAGACATCCTGTTGAAGCCCTGCTTGAAATATTGAAGTCTGCCTGACCGTTCAGCCAGTCTTCAGTCTGAGGAGATAACTATGAAAGACGAACAATTGGCGGCGAATTCGTTGTCATCCTTCAGGCAAGGCGCTGGCGTTGGTCAACAGGCTGTGGCGGGCTGGTGTGAGGATGGACGCCCATTGTTTGTCATCGATGGGCAAGGGAACTGGTATTATCAGCATTCTCCATTGCCAAAAAAATTTGCCCGGCTGTTTTCATCAATTCTGAATTGTGTTGATGGCGTTTACCAGTTGATTACCCCGGTCGAGAGGGTGGCTGTCGAGGTCCGGGAGTATCCTTTGCTGGTGGTGGATTATGAGGCGCAGGATAGCGGTTTTTGGATCAGAACCTCACTGGAAACCGAATTTGTGGTCAATAAGCAGGCACTGACCTGTTTGGATGAGAGTGTATTGTGCATTTTGCCCCGAGGACTCAAGGCAAAGTTTAATCGGGCCTGCTATTACCGGTTTATCAATGAGTTTGTACTAACCGATGATGATGGGCAGGATACCTGGTAAATCGCGGTTAAGTAGATGAGCATAATTAAACCCGCCATTCACTAGAGTAATGGGCAATAGGTGATAGTATTAAAATGAAGTATCGCGCAGGAAGCGCGTTTGCCTGTTAACCGGAAAGAGGAGTTGCCGTTTGGACCGTTCGGAAAGCCTGGGTTATTTGGTGAGTCACCTTAACGTCTCGTTGCAGAATGAGCTGAACGAGCGTCTGCACCGTTATGATTTGGACATCAAGGTCTGGCCGGTACTCTTTACCCTGTGGCAGGAAGAGGGGATTACTCAGACTGAACTCTCCAAGCGTTGTGATGTGGCCAGCTATACCATGACCCGCCTGTTGGATCAGATGCAAAATCAAGGGTTAATTACCCGATTTCAGGAGCTGGATAATCGCCGGGCATTTAAAATTTTTCTGACTGACGATGCCAAAGCGATGGAACTGGATGTAGTCCGTGAAGCTGAGCGGATCAATGACAAGTTTTTGCAATTGCTGTCAGAAGATGAACAGCAGCTATTCATGCGTTTACTCAATAAAATAAATCGCCTCTAATTTCTATGAATAAATTTCTGAGTGTTCTGCCGGTGCTGTTTGTCAGCGCATGCAGTCAGATCCCCGCGCCCTGTAACGCCCCGGCACCAACCCATCAGGGGTACTTCGAACGGGCATTGCCTCTGCCTCAGGGAGGACAGTTGGTTGTGCAGGAAGGGGCGCTGGAGCCCCGGTCTATCGGCAGTGTTACGGTGCTTTGGTATCGGGATCTGGCGGTGGGGGATTTCGTTGACGGTGTCAGTTTCGCCCGGGATGGATTTGTCACGTCTGCTGAACTGGTATCACAACGGCAGCTCAAAATAACCACCACCAGTGCGGGCAGTGGCAGCTATCAGCAACACTATTGGGTATGTATTGACGGTACCCGATTACAACTTTGCCAACCTTAAATCAGCAATAACAGCAATGCGGCGGACATGGCACAGGCGCTCAGAATATAGAGTCGCCGGCTTTGCCGCATTTGATGATCACGCCCCTGTTTGATTGAACAAACATGTTCAAAAGCCCTGTTATGGTGTCTGTACAGGCGACAAATAATTAATTGACTGTCCGGCTCGACCAGGGTGGTCAACCGATAGTTGCCACCATTTGTTGTTTTGACATTGTACTCAGCCTGGGGAGAAATGCTGAAGCGTCTGCAGATCAGTTCATCATCCACCCAGAGTGTTTCCCATCCCATCCAATTGCTGGCCTGAAAGCGGAAAGTGTGTCCCTGATGCCGGTGCAGAAAACTGATCATGTCTATCAACCTTTGCTGATTTTGGAGTAATAAATTAAGCAAAAGAATTCACTGTTTGCCACCTCATTTCAGGTACGTTGACGCCATCGGTTGCTTAGAGGCCTGTGACGATTGAGAAATTTTTTATTAGAGCAAGAAGCAATAAAAACGGGAGCCGTTAGAGGCTCCCGTCCCGATGTCAGTCAAATCGCAGTTACTTACTGAGCGGCGGCATTGATGATAGCCCGGGCCATTTCGTCAGCGACATCGCCCGTTGTACGGCCTTGTTCGTCAGCCTGCCGGAATATTTGACCCAGGGTATCGTAAATTTTCTCTACCTTGGCTGTTGAGCGACCCGCGTCGTAATCATTTTCAAAGGAAACATTGATAATGCCTCCGGCGTTGATGACATAGTCAGGTGCGTAGAGTATCCCCATCTCTTTAAGCATTTCCCCATGACGCCGCTCAGCCAATTGATTGTTGGCACACCCCGCCACAATGCTGGCTTTAAGCAGTGGCAGAGTGTGGTCGTTGAGCGTCGCTCCCAGCGCACATGGGGCATAGATATCCACATCCTGAATGTAGATATCCTGAGGTGCCACGACTATGGCCCCAAACTCTTGTTGAACTCTGTCCAGCGAGTGTTGATTGATGTCAGTCACAATCAGCTCGGCACCTTCCTGATGCAGATGGCGGCAAAGGTAATAACCAACGTGTCCTACGCCCTGAACGGCAATCTTCAATCCCCGCAGGCTGTCCAGACCTCGCTGATGTTTTACTGCGGCTTTGATCCCCAGATAAGTACCTAATGCAGTAAAAGGAGACGGATCACCGCTTTTACCTTCAAGACCCGCCATATAAGGCGTTTCCCGGTGAGCAGTCATAATATCTGATGTAGTGACGCCAACATCTTCAGCCGAGAGATAACGTCCTCCCAGGCTGTCTACGGCACGGCCGAAGGCCAGAAACAATGCTTCGCGATCTTCAATCAGCCTGGCATCAGCCATGATCACTGCCTTACCGCCACCCATTTTCAGACCGGCAAGGGCATTTTTATAGGTCATACCGCGGGACAGACGCAGCACATCGGTCAGGGCATCATCATCGGTGGCGTAATTCCATAGACGGCAGCCGCCTACAGCAGGCCCCAGATTGGTGTTGTGAACAGCGATGATGGCCTTCAAGCCGGTTTGTTCATCGTGACAAAACTGCACATGCTCATGATTGTCGAATGAAGGGTGATTGAATACTGCCACTTGATAATTCCCTGTTGCTGACGGGAGACCCGCGGGTCTGTATCCCGGTGATATTGTTTGCGGAACCATAGCATTTCGGGATAAGCTCGGACAAAGACCAGATGTAGATTGACTGTGATCTATGTGGCAATTTTGCTTTCCACTTTACGTTAACGTAAATCTGGTCGGAGTTGTTTATCCCGCCTTGTCATGTGAGAAAGTCACAGATGCTATCCAGTCTATCTGTAGAGCGTCCCCGTTGGGAATAACCAGTCCGGAACATCAATAATAACTAAAAAGGATCAGGAAGCAGTATGACCGAGCAAACCCATTCCTCTACCACACAAGAAAATGCAGCACAGCAACTCAGTCCTGAACAAATAGCGCAGATGCAGCAGCAATGGGTGAGAGAGCAGTTTCAAAAGGCCAATAAATTTCTGGCCGAAAAGGGTGTAATCCCCGGAAAAGTACTGACAGACCAAAGCCGTTATCTGGTGCCCTTTGTCGCCGTCTGGAAAATGGAAGCATCGCAACCGAAAAAACATCAGTACTGGGTGATTTCCGGTGATTTGCCGACAGATTATGTGTCTGCGGATGTCGCACCTACTGCCCGCGAAGCCATTAAACACTTTTCCCTGACCTGGCAATTAAAAGCTGAAAATCTTATTCAGTCCGGTGTGGTCAGAGATCCCACTCAGGCCAAATTTGCCAATTTGCTGGTGGCCAGAGCGCAGAGTCTGTACAAAATGCAGGAAGATGAAAAGCTCTGGGCACAGCAGGCCTGAGTTAATATCCTGAATGACAAAGGCACCTGATATGGTGCCTTTATTGTTTATGAAGGTACGTCATGGACGGGAGAGCAGTTCACTCTTCTTCGGGAAAATACAACAATCCCTGATTGACCAGACTCAGTAATCGCATCACGGTTTGTGGATGTTGGCAGATGTCTGCGACAAAGCCTGCGGGCCAGCTGAACAAATCCGCCATTTGGGACAATTGCGCCTCATTGAGATGCTCAAAACTATAGGCTTCACCATTGATAAACAGCCTTGGCAGCTCATCGTCTTCCATTCGCAGTATTTTCAAGCCACCAATGCGCTGCAGGGCATTGTTTTGCTTAATGGCATCCATCAATTCGTCCTGCGTGTACAAAGGTTCCGGTTCACTGATGTCCAGTTCAAACCGATTTTGACTCAACAGTCTCCCGAGAATATCTGCCATGCCTTGTCTGTCAGCCAACAACCTGGTTAACAGTTCACTCATCTGCTGCTGGGTGGCTGTCGATACCATGCCACGTGCGTCGTCCTGTTTGCCCGACATATAACGCAACGTGCCCAATTGTTTATCAAGCAGATAGTCTGCGATTTCTCCAAACAGTTCCTGCTGTGAAGGGGCCCGAAAACCAATAGAGTAACTCATGGAAGGCTCGAGGGTATTGCCACAGTGGGGATAGCCCGGAGGGATATAGAGGATATCACCGGGCTCAAGGATTTCATCCAGCACAGGAGTGAAATCTTCGATCAGGGGAGAGGCCGGATTATTGGCCCGGGGCCGATGGTGACCACGATCGCCAACTATCCAGTGTCGCCGTCCCAGCCCCTGCAGAATAAATACATCATAGTTGTCGATATGGGGGCCGACACCACCCTGAGGCATGGCAAAAGACACCATGAGATCATCCAGCCGCCAGTCCGGTAAGAAACGCAGAGTTTCCATCAAATCCTGGGTTTGTGGCTGGTAGTGATTGACTGCCTGCACCAGCAGTTGCCAGTGACTTTCACCAAATTGGCTGTAGTCTTCAAATGGTCCCTGCAGTACCTGCCAGTCGTCTGCTTTGGTGACAACGACCCTGGAGCTGATTTCTGACTCCATCGCCATGCCGGCAAGCTCATCCGGTGTCAGTGGATCTTTGAAGTTGCTGAAGGCGCCTTTGATGACCAAGGGCTTTTGCTGCCAATATTGAGAGAGAAAGGTGTCAATATCCAGATTAAGCGAGTAGCGCATAGTACTTCCTGTGGCTGTACAATTTGGCGGCAGTGTACCACAGCGGATGCCTGTTTTTGCCAATGGAAGCACAAACAAAAAGGGCAGCCAGAGGCTGCCCTTGAATTCAACTGATGTCGGATTACTTCAGATCATCAACGAAAGCGACTGCACGGCCAATGTAGTTGGCCGGGGTCATTTTCTTCAGCTCGACTTTGACTTCTTCCGGCAATTCCAGACCATCGATGAAGGCAGCCAGTTGCGCGCCATCGATTCGTTTGCCACGAGTCAGCTCTTTCAGCTTCTCATATGGCTTTTCGATGCCATATCGACGCATAACGGTTTGTACTGGTTCTGCCAGTACTTCCCAGTTGTGATTCAGCTCGGCCAGCAGGTGCTCCTGATTCACTTCCAGCTTGCTCATACCTTTCAACGTAGACTGATAAGCAATCAAAGAGTGAGCCATACCCACACCCAGGTTACGCAGCACGGTAGAGTCGGTCAGGTCGCGCTGCCAGCGGGATACTGGCAGTTTAGAGGCCAGGTGCTGCATGATGGCATTGGCGATACCCAGGTTGCCTTCGGAGTTTTCGAAGTCGATTGGGTTAACCTTGTGCGGCATGGTGGATGAACCGATTTCACCGGCAACCGTTTTCTGCTTGAAGTGACCCAGAGCTATGTAGCCCCATACGTCACGGTCAAAGTCGATCAGCACAGTGTTGAAGCGGGCAACTGCGTCAAACAGCTCGGCGATATAGTCGTGTGGCTCGATCTGAGTGGTGTAAGCATTCCAGGTCAGACCCAGGCTGGTCACAAAGCGCTGAGACAGAGCATGCCAGTCAACTTCCGGGTAGGCAGACAGGTGAGCGTTATAGTTACCCACTGCGCCGTTGATCTTACCCATGATCTCTACAGCTTCAATCTGCTTAACCTGACGTTCCAGACGCACGGCAACGTTAGCCATCTCTTTACCCAGAGTGGATGGAGAGGCTGGCTGACCGTGGGTACGGGACATCAGTGGTACGTCACGGTAGTCACGGGCCAGCTGCTTAATGCCGTCAACCAATTGTTGGCAGTATGGCAGCAGTACCTGCTCGCGGGCTTCTTTGAGCATCAGACCATGGGACAGGTTGTTGATATCTTCAGAGGTACAGGCAAAATGCACAAACTCACCAATAGCGGCCAGCTCGGCGTTGTCTGCAATCTGCTCTTTAATAAAGTACTCAACCGCTTTTACGTCGTGGTTGGTGGTCGCTTCAATGGTTTTCACCCGCAGCGCATCTTCTTCGCTGAAGTTGTCCTTGATGGCATCCAGCAATGCGAGAGCGTCTTCGCTGAACGGTGGGACTTCGGTGATTTCAGGACAACTGGAGAGCAGTTTTAACCAGTTAATTTCGACCTGAACACGATACTTGGTAAGACCGTACTCGCTGAAAATCCCACGCAGGGAGGCGGTTTTGCTACCATAACGACCGTCTACCGGAGAGATCGCAGTCAGTGCGGAAAGATCCATTAAAAGCTCCTTGATGAACTTGGCTGATAGTTATAGGGTGAGGCTTTTTTTAGCTGTATCCAGTATCGCTTTACGGGCAAACACCAGGTGTCGGCGTTTGCCGCCCAGTTGGCGCCACAGCACGGCGCTGCGCATGGCTGCCAGCAGCAGGGCGCGAATTTTTTGTTGTACCAGCGGCCGCTGCAGGCAGGCCGGATTGCCGGTAATCTGAATTTTGGGACCCAATTCGCTGATCACGTCACTGTAGATACTGGCAAGATTGGCTATCACCTGCTCGTCAGTCACTTTGAAATGATGCAGTTGGCGCTGAACCTGGCTTATCCGCTCGGCCAGCATGCCCATGGCATTGCCGGATGCTGTCAACTTGCGCTCCAGTGCCAGAATGCCGACCAGATAACGGGTGATCTCCATATCTTTACGGTTGCCATCACCCAGCTGATCCAGTATCAGGCGGTACCCTGCCTGCAGGGCAAATTTATCCTGATAGACATCTGCGGTGACATCCGGATGGGTCACGTTGATGGTATTTAAACTGGCTGCCAGCGCGTCGATATCGGCTTCCCCGTGGCGGGCCAGCTTCTGGACCTGTGCCAGACACTGTAAAATGCCGGCAAATGCCATAGTCCTGTCGTACAAAGGGTTACTCAAGATTTACTCTCTAATTAGTGTATCGATAATGCCGCCGCCCAGGCAGATTTCACCATCATAAAATACGGCAGACTGGCCTGGCGTTACTGCTTCAACCGGTTCATCGAAAATCACCCGGATTTCGCCTTGCCCGGTGTGGGTAATGGTGCAGCCTATATCTTTCTGGCGATAACGGGTTTTTACCGTAATGCGAGCGTTATCGGCCGGGCCTTTGCGGTCTACCCAGTGCAGTTGGTTTACCGTCATGCCTTTGGACATCAGGCGAGGATGATTATGCCCCTGAGCCACAACCAATACGTTGCGGTCCATGTCTTTGTCCACCACAAACCACGGGTCTTCGGAGCTGTTTTTCATGCCGCCGATACCCAGGCCTTTACGCTGACCCAAAGTGTGATACATCAGGCCCTGGTGCTGACCGATGACTTCACCTTCGGCAGTTTCAATATTGCCGGGTTGTGCAGGCAGGTAGTTGGCCAGGAAGTCTTTGAACTTACGCTCACCGATAAAGCAGATACCCGTGCTGTCTTTCTTATCGGCAGTCACCAGGCCTTGCTCTTCGGCAATGCGGCGCACTTCCGGCTTCTCCAGATGACCAACCGGAAACAGGCTGCGGGCAACCTGCTCATGGCTTAAGGTATAGAGAAAGTAGCTCTGATCTTTGTTGCCATCGAGGCCACGCAGCATTTGCGTCTGGCCATCTTCAGTGTCGTGACGGCGCACATAGTGACCCATAGCGATATAGTCCGCATCAAGAATATCCTGGGCGAATTCAAGGAAGGCTTTGAATTTGATTTCCTTGTTGCACATGATGTCCGGGTTAGGGGTACGACCGGCTTTGTATTCTGCCAGGAAATACTCGAACACATTGTCCCAGTATTCGGCGGCAAAGTTGACTGTGTGCAGTTTGATGCCGAGCTTGTCGCACACCGCCTGGGCATCCTTGAGATCCTGCGCGGCGGCACAGTACTCGTCTGTGTCATCTTCTTCCCAGTTCTTCATAAACAGGCCTTCCACCTCATAGCCCTGCTGTTTAAGCAGATAGGCCGATACTGAGGAGTCAACACCGCCGGACATCCCGACGATGACTTTTTTGCCTTTGGAAGCAGGAGTAATCGATGTCATAGATAGTTTTTAAACCTGAAAATATAAAATTGCGGCCGACAACAAGTGACGGGGAGTATGCTCCTCATCCCTGCGTCCGGCTGGATTATGCGGGTGCGTATTCTACCACGCTTTGGAGGGGGTCGCTATCAGCAGGGAATCGGCATTGAGCAGTTCGGTTCCGCTTCCTTTGCCCTCAAGATAATCTTTTATGGATTTTGCCACTAAAATACTGCGGTGCTGCGCTGTGCAACTCAGTGCTTCATTGGTCGTTAACCAGCATGCCTGCTGGATTTGCCTGTCCTGAGGACGGGGCTGAGGCATATCACTGAGTTCAGCGGCAAAGGTGAAACGCAAAAACGCCAAATTCTGTGTTGCTGAAAATTGATAAATGCCAATCAGGCGCTCGGGAGATACCCGAATGCCGGTTTCTTCAAATACTTCACGGCGACAGGCATCCAACAGAGTTTCATTGGCTTCCAGGTGACCTGCAGGTTGATTCCAGCGAATCTCGCCATCAATGCGCTCTTTTACCATCAGGAAATGACCTTTGCAGTGCACAACGCATGCCACGGTGACATTGGGACGGTATCTGTCGGACATGATTATCTCCCGGCTTGGATAATGGGCATATCCAGCACCCGATATTGACCACTGGCAAGACTATCGAGCCGATAAGGGCCGATAGCGTAACGGATAAGCCTAAGCGTGGGAAAGCCAATATGAGCTGTCATCCGCCGAACCTGACGATTGCGGCCCTCACAGATCTGGACTTCAAGCCAACTGGTGGGAATGGCTTTACGTTCACGTACCGGTGGGGTGCGTGGCCAGATATCGGGCTCGTTCATCAGACGGACTTTCGCTGGCAGTGTCATACCATCTTTCAATTCAACACCCTGACGCAGTTTGATGAGATCGGCTTCCTCTGGTATGCCTTCAACCTGTACCCAATAGGTTTTATAGGTTTTCTTCTTTGGCTCAGTCAGTCTGGCCTGCAGCAGACCATCATTGGTCAGAAGTAACAGGCCTTCACTGTCCCTGTCCAACCGCCCGGCGGCATAAACCCCGGGAACATCCACATAATCTTTTAATGTCTGCCGGCCTTGCTGGTCGGTGAACTGACAAAGCACATCAAATGGTTTGTTGAACAGTACAATGACAGGATGTTGCGCTCTGGGCTTGGTCTGACGACGACCTGTGGTGCCGGCACGAGTGACAGTGGTGGCTGTTGAAGCTTTGGCCTGAAGTTTGTTTTTACCGAATGGGGCTCGGTGTTTACTGCGGGAATTGGAATACACGTTTGGACGGGGATAGGCTGTCGTGAATTTTGTACAGTTTAACCGGCATTTGGCTTAAGTGGAATTTGAATCTGGCTGTGAATGCTCTATCATGACCGCCAACAAATGTGATCTCTGTGGAGAACAGCTGCTGTTTTGCGAGACTCGACCAGGGTGGGTTGGGGTCACAGACACCAAAGCCGAAAGGCACCTTTCCCCGTTGGCCCGATAATCGGGAGCATGTCACTCTGGTCCGGTAGACTGATAAAAATAACGCAAGTTTATAATTACAATCACTGTACTTAGGACGAGAAATGAAAGATAACCCAACCATTATTTATACGGAGACCGACGAAGCTCCTGCTCTGGCGACCTATTCTCTGCTGCCTATCATCAAATCCTTTACCCAGATTGCCGGGATAAATGTTGAGACCCGCGATATTTCCCTGTCTGGCCGGATCATTGCCTGTTTCCCTGAGTTACTGACACCCGAACAACGAGTGGCCGACCATCTTGCAGAGCTTGGCGAGCTGGCGCAGACGCCGGGAGCCAACATCATCAAACTGCCGAACATTTCCGCATCCATTCCTCAGTTGAAAGCCTGTATCAAAGAGTTGCAGGCCAAGGGCTACGCGCTCCCTGATTATCCTGATGATCCACAAACTGATGCAGAACGTGCGATTAAAGCAACCTATGACAAGGTGAAAGGCAGCGCGGTGAATCCGGTGCTGCGTGAAGGCAATTCAGATCGCCGTGCCCCTGCGTCCGTTAAGAATTATGCGCGCAAACATCCTCACTCCATGGGGAAGTGGGCGGCGGATTCAAAGTCTCATGTTGCGCATATGGACAGCGGCGATTTTTATGGCAGTGAGCAGTCGGTGACTGTTCAGTCGCCAACCAGCGTAAACATTGTACTGGAACAGGCCGATGGTAATACTCAGGTTCTTAAGCAGAATCTGACGTTGCTTGACGGTGAAATTATTGACTCGGCAGTGATGAGCAAAAAGGCGCTGGTGGCTTTTTATGAGCAGCAGATCGCTGCAGCCAAAGCGGAAGACGTGTTGTTGTCGCTGCATTTGAAAGCGACCATGATGAAAGTGTCAGATCCCATCATGTTTGGTCACTGTGTCAAAGCCTATTATCAGGCCGCGTTTGATAAGCACGCTGCGCAGTTTGAAGCGCTGGGGGTTGATGTCAACAATGGTATTGGCGATGCCTATGGCAAAATTCAGTCTCTGGATGCTGCCAAACGTGCTGAAATCGAAGCTGATCTGAATGCGGTTTACGATATTCAGCCGCCACTTGCCATGGTGAACTCAGATAAAGGCATTACCAATCTCCACGTGCCGAGCGACATCATCATCGATGCTTCTATGCCTGCAGCTATTCGCTCCTCCGGTCAGATGTGGGGACCTGATGGTAAATTGAAAGACACCAAGTTTATGATCCCGGATCGTTGTTACGCCGGGGTTTATCAGGAAACCATCAGTTTTTGTAAAGAACACGGTGCGTTCGATCCCGCAACCATGGGCAGTGTACCCAACGTCGGGTTGATGGCTCAAAAGGCCGAAGAGTATGGCAGTCATGATAAGACTTTTGAGATCAAAGCCGCCGGTACAGTAAAAGTTGTCAACACTGATGGCGAAGTGTTGATGAGCCATCAGGTTGAAGCAGGGGATATCTGGCGCATGTGTCAGGTGAAGGATGAACCTGTGCGAGACTGGGTTAAGCTGGCGGTAAATCGTGCGCGCCTGTCCAATACTCCGGCCGTATTTTGGCTGGACAGTGCCCGCGCGCACGATGCTCAGCTCATCCGCAAAGTAGAAGCATATTTGCAGGATCATGACACCACTGGATTAGAGCTGCACATCATGTCTCCTGTTGAAGCGACCCGTTTTTCACTGGCTCGCATTAAAGAAGGTAAAGATACCATCTCAGTGACAGGTAACGTATTGCGTGACTACCTGACCGATCTATTCCCGATCCTGGAGCTGGGCACCAGTGCCAAGATGCTCTCTATCGTGCCCTTGATGAATGGTGGTGGTCTGTTTGAAACCGGCGCCGGTGGCAGTGCTCCAAAGCATGTGCAACAGGTTGAAGAAGAAAACCACCTGCGCTGGGACTCCCTGGGTGAGTTTCTGGCTCTTGGGGCTTCCCTTGAACACCTGAGCCACTATGCCAATAACCGCAGCGCTATGGTGTTGGCCAACGCGCTTGATCTGGCAATTGGCAAGTTTCTTGATGAAAATAAGTCGCCATCACGCCGCGTAGGTGAGCTGGATAACCGTGGCAGTCACTTCTATCTCGGACTCTACTGGGCTCAGGCGCTGGCGGCGCAAACCGAAGATGCTCAGCTGGCTGCTCACTTTGAACCTGTGGCCAAGACGCTGGCCGACAGCGAACAGCAAATCGTTCAGGAGCTTAATCAGGTGCAGGGTGTGGCAGTGGATTTGGGCGGTTACTATCGTCTTGATGAGACCAAAGCCAATGCTGTGATGCGCCCAAGCGCAACCTTAAATCATATCATTCAATAACATTAAGTTGGGCCACCTGCGGGTGGTCTGATTTTGTTGGTTTGTCGGATAATAAAAAAGCAGGACATTGTCCTGCTTTTTAATTTCTGTTTTGCGCAATCACTTGGCTGGAGTGATGGCGGATGCGTGCATCCCCTTGGGACCTTGTTCTACTTCGAAATTTACAGGTTGGCCTGCTTTTAGAGTTCGATAGCCTTCCATTTCGATTGTAGAATAGTGTGCAAAGACATCCTCACCACCTTCATCAGGGCAGATAAACCCGAATCCTTTGGCGTTGTTGAACCATTTAACAGTTCCGCTTGCCATACTTCCACTTCCTTCTGTTGTCCACTTCCCAGTAAGATAGTAAAACCTGAAGAGCGACTCCCTAACTATCGCTCTGTGAACAGAATGAGAGCAGCCATTTGAGATGTCAAGGGTAAATTAACATAAATACAACATTTGGTTAATTTTATATTGTCAATTGGTGGCGCCGTATATCAGAGGCTAAAATATACGCATGGGTAAAACAGGAAATATCGAACGGGTACAGTCCAGAGCTGAAACGGAGTTGATGCCACCTTCTATGTATAAGGTGATACTCAACAACGATGACTATACACCGATGGATTTTGTCGTTGAGGTGTTACAAATGTTCTTCAAGATGAACGAACAACAAGCGACAGATATCATGTTGACCATTCATTATCAGGGTAAAGCCGTGTGTGGCGTTTTCCCTTTTGGTATTGCGGAAACCAAAGTGATCCAGGTCAATCAATTTGCAAGGGAAAACCAACATCCGTTACTGTGTTCATTGGAGAAGGCGTGACTTTGACGCCCAGTACAATTGAGGGGGGCCTATGCTGAATAAAGATCTTGAAGTAACCCTGAATCTGGCGTTTCAGCAGGCCAGAGATTTACGTCATGAATATATGACGGTAGAACATTTGTTGCTGGCATTGATCGATAACCCGGCCGCGCAGGAAGCGCTGATTGCCTGTGGTGCCAATCTCGATAAACTCAGGGACGAGGTTGCGACATTCATAAACCAGACCACGCCCATTTTGCCTGAACCGGAAGATGGGCGCGAGACCCAACCTACACTTGGATTTCAACGGGTACTGCAGCGTGCAGTGTTTCACGTGCAGTCATCCGGTCGCCAGGAAGTGACCGGTGCCAATGTGCTGGTGGCCATTTTCAGCGAACAGGAATCTCAGGCGGTTTACCTGCTGCGTCGCAGTGACATCACCCGCCTTGATATCGTGAACTACATTTCCCACGGATTCACCAAGTCGGAAGATGAAGATATGTCGCTGGATCAGGATCGCGATGATGAAGAGGTATCAGAAGCCAGTGAAGAGCGCAGCATGCTGTCGCAGTTTACCGCCAACTTGAATGAGATGGTGTTGCAGGGCTTTATCGATCCGCTGATAGGGCGGGATAATGAAATTGAAAGAGCTATCCAGATCCTGTGTCGTCGCCGCAAAAACAACCCGCTGTTGGTCGGGGAGGCCGGGGTCGGGAAAACGGCCATTGCTGAAGGGTTGGCATATCGGGTCGTTAATCAACAGGTTCCTGAAGTAATGGCGCAGACCAAAGTGTACTCTTTGGACATGGGGGCGCTGCTTGCCGGGACTAAATACCGGGGAGACTTTGAAAAACGCTTTAAAAGTTTGCTCAAAGAATTGTCTGCAGATGAGCACAGCATTCTGTTTATTGACGAAATTCACACCATTATTGGTGCGGGTGCCGCGTCGGGTGGGGTGATGGACGCCTCTAATCTGCTTAAACCGCTGCTCTCCAGTGGACGCCTCAGATGTATGGGGTCGACCACCTTTCAGGAGTATCAGAGCATTTTTGAGAAAGACAGGGCGCTTGCCCGTCGTTTTCAAAAAGTGGATATCAATGAGCCTACTGTCGAAGAAACCACCAAGATTCTGCAGGGCTTAAAAAGCAAGTATGAAGAGTACCATGGTGTGCGTTACACCAACGCAGCCCTTTCCTGCGCCGCGAGCTTATCTGCGAAACACATCAATGACAGACACTTGCCAGACAAAGCCATCGATGTGATTGACGAAGCGGGTGCGCGCATGGCCATGCAACCTCCAAGCAAACGCAAAAAAACCATTGGGCAACAGGAAATTGAATCCATCATTGCGCGTATTGCCCGAATTCCTGAAAAGACGGTATCAGCCTCAGAAAAAGACACGCTCAAGAATCTGGAGCGCAATCTGAAAATGGTGGTATTTGGTCAGGACAAGGCCATTGAGACCCTGAGCGCAGCAATTCGTCTGTCCAGAAGTGGACTCGGGATTGATAAAAAGCCTGTGGGCAGTTTCCTGTTTGCCGGTCCTACCGGGGTGGGTAAGACTGAAGTCACCAATCAGTTGGCGTCCTGTTTGGGAATGCAACTGGTGCGCTTTGATATGTCCGAGTATATGGAAAGTCATACGGTATCGCGCTTGATTGGGGCGCCTCCGGGATATGTTGGATATGATCAGGGCGGATTGCTGACTGATGCGGTTATCAAAAATCCTCACTGTGTGGTACTGCTCGATGAGATTGAAAAGGCACACCCTGATGTTTACAACCTGTTGTTGCAGGTGATGGATCACGGCACATTGACGGATAACAACGGTCGAAAAGCTGATTTCCGCAACGTGACTCTGGTGATGACCACCAATGCCGGGGTACAGGAAACCGTGCGTAAGTCCATCGGTTTTCAACAGCAGGATCACAGTCAGGATGCGATGGCTGAGATTAACCGGGTGTTTTCACCTGAATTCCGGAACCGTTTGGACTCCATTATCTGGTTCAATCATCTGGATATGACGGTAATCGCCAAAGTAGTGGATAAGTTCCTGGTCGAGTTGCAAGCTCAGCTGGATACCAAAGGTGTGACGCTGGAGGTAACCGACGAAGCCAGAACCTTGCTGGCGGAAAAAGGCTATGACAAGGCGATGGGAGCTCGCCCTATGGCCCGGGTGGTGACGGATTTGATCAAGCGGCCTTTGGCAGATGAGATCCTGTTTGGTGTGCTGGAACGGGGTGGTGTAGCCATAGTGGATGCCAAGGCTGGCGAAATTGTTATTGATAGCCGGGCGCTGGCGGTGGAAACACAATCCTGACAATGCTTAAGTGTGAAATAAAAATGGCTGCATTCGCAGCCATTTTTTTATCCGCATTACCAACTAAAAAACCCGGTGAATACCGGGTTTTTCGGACAGGGCGATATTAACGCGCGCGGAAGACGATACGACCTTTGCTCAAATCGTAAGGAGTTAACTGAACAGTAACTTTGTCACCGGTCAGAATACGGATGTAATTTTTGCGCATTTTGCCGGAAATGTGAGCAATAACCACATGACCATTTTCCAACTCTACGCGGAACATTGTGTTAGGCAAGGTTTCCAGAATGGTGCCTTGCATCTCAATGTTGTCTTCTTTCGCCATTAATAAAAAATCCCATAAGCCTCGAATCTAAAAACTGCCGTATCATGCCGTAAATCGCGTCTGCTGTAAAGAGTAACGCCTTGGCTCAGCAGCCATATTGCCAACCCTGCTCGGTTAACAATTGATAGGGTTGATAGCGCCTTTTATAACACATTTTTATGTTTTTATCGATTTGATATCCCAAATAGAGATATTGCTTGCCCATAAGTTTAGCCAACTGGCATTGCAGCAATACCATCAGGTTACCCAGCGAGCGTTTTTCTTCATCTGGTTCAAAATAGGTATAGATAGCAGAAAGGCTATTGGGTAAGACATCTGTCACAGCAACAGCGATTAAACGCTCGCGCCGATATAGCTCTATATAATGGGGTTGCATCCAGTTGCAGGTTAAAAATTGCGTGAATTGTTGTTGAGATGCTGGATACATGGGACCATCAAAATGTCTCAATTGGATGTATTTTTCATAAAGGGGGTAGTGCGACTCAGCGACAGTTTGGCTGACTTTCCAAATCAGGTCTTTGTTGCGTGACAGCGTGCGTTTCTGACTGCTGCTCAGCTTAAGTTCATTGACCGGAACCCGGATCGGAATGCAGGCGTTGCAGGCTGGGCAGCGTGGTTTGTAGATGGCGTCACCGCTTCTTCGAAATCCCAAAGCCAGCAAACGTTCGAACAAGGCATCATCCACCGCTTCCTGAATAATGAGCAGCTGCTCCTGCTGTCCTGGCAGATAATTACAGGGGTAGGGTTGGCTGATGCCAATGGCTACCTGGGTCTTAGTCGAGTTCAAGAAATACCTCTTGGCGATGCCAGCACTCCTTGGCGATCACACCATCTCTGAATTGATGAAGCAAGGCTAGAAACTCCCTTCTATTCAGTGTCTTTGCGCCAATTGATTGCAGGTGTGGATTCATTATTTGCGCGTCTATCAGTCGAAAATGATGGGCGTGCAAATGTTGACTGAGCATGGCCATTGCCGCTTTTGATGCATTGGTTTGACGATGGAACATCGACTCACCGCAAAACACCTGCCCTACGGCGATACCATAGAGACCGCCGACCATGTCATCTCCATTCCAGACTTCCAGTGAATGTGCCAATCCCTGAAGATGCATGGCGAGATAGGCCTGCTGGATATCCGGGCTAATCCAGGTTCCCTGTTGTTTTGCTCTTGGGGCGGCACATTCCCTGATCACCTGTGAAAACGCCCGATTGATGGTAAAGCGCCATGACATACGTTTGATAAACTTGAGTAGACTCCGGCTGACATGAACATTTCCCGGTACAAACACGGCTCGCGGATCCGGAGACCACCAAAGTATCGGGTCATCCTCATTAAACCAGGGAAAGATCCCCTGATAGTAGGCCTGACTCAGACGTGCAACACTGAGGTCGCCACCGATAGCCAGTAATCCATTGGGTTCTGTGAGTGCTAGTTCTGGGGGAGGAAACTGATCTTGACCTGAATCCAGGAAAGACAGGGAGTTCACTATTGGGTATGCTCTTGTGACGACCTAACTATAAATTAGCGGATATTCGGCCATGTTGAAACCCAACCCTGTGTTTTTAATGCTGTTCACCTTCTTTGTCAGTCCTGTGTTTGGGGCCTATGAACGCAATGTGGCTATGCCGGTTGAGAAAGTGATTTATGGGCAGGTGCAGTCTGTGCGTCAGGTCACCGAAGACCAATTGATTGAAGATAGAAACCGTGGCTGGCGAACATTTGGAGGCGCTGTTCTTGGTGGGGTCATTGGCCATCAGTTTGGCGGTGGCTCAGGGAATGATGTGGCTACAGTGCTTGGCAGTTTATTGGGCGCCGCTGTTGCCGCCAATCAGGGGGGGGACAGGCTGATAACGCAACATTTGGTCGAGCTGTTAATTCTGGATGAACATGGGCAACAGTTGATGGTACTGCAGGAAGCTGAACCTGCTGTCCGGTTTCAGGCCGGGGATGAAGTCAGGCTGGTTTATTTCCCGGGGTATGTGAGAGTCGATCCCGCTTTCTGATCAAATTTCGGTTTAGAGTAGAATATGAAAAGGCCGGATAATCCCTGAATTATCCGGCCTTTTCGCTATATGTCTCAGAATATCAGAAACCGCGGGGCAATTTTGCATTCTGGCCAGCCAGCTTCTGGCGCCAGGCTTCTTTGGGCGTCAATCCACCACTAGCAGACGCTGCCGATTTGGTTTTTGCTGCGGTTTTTTTAACCTGTTTTTTGGCCGGGGCTTTGGATTCACTCTTGCTTGACGCGGGTTCAGTGGCGCCACCTAACTCTTCCAACATGGCTTCCAGTTCGTTGAAGCGCATGGATTTACCGCCATCGATTTTGTACCAGCTGCCTTTTTGCTCAATCGTTATAGTCTTGCCCGCTTGTTCGGACAGTGCCGCTTCCAGGTGGCTGATTACCTCTTCTTTGGTCAGTTTTGACATAATGAGAACCTATTATTTTAAAAAGTGTACTTGAAGGTTTACCGCAATTTTACTGGCTAACAGGCCGAATTGTCCAATTTCGACCTGTATTCATGTGACTTGTCATCAGTTAACAAGCCAATTCAAAGGTATAAACTTGTATTTGTGGTTAGGGCTAAAATCGACATTCAGGTACACTCGGGACAGGACAAATACAGGATTTAACGCGATGAAAAGAACTGATTTAATCGCCTATCTGGCTGAATTTCTGCAAGTTGACAAATTCCGCGACTATGCCCCCAATGGCCTGCAGGTTGAAGGCAAGGATGAGATTCATCGGATTGTGACCGGTGTGACTGCCTGTCAGCCACTGATTGATGCTGCGGCTGCGCGTCAGGCCGACGCTTTGTTGGTGCACCATGGTTTCTTCTGGAAAAACGAGCCTGCACAAATTGTCGGAATGAAACAGCGGCGCATTAAGGCGCTGTTGATTAATGACATTAACCTGCTGGGCTACCACTTGCCGCTCGATGCGCATCCGGTGGTAGGTAACAATGTCACCCTGGGCCGTCAACTCGCTATAGAAAATGCCATGCCCATTGAAGATGTTGCGCAGGGACTGATTTGGCGTGGCAATCTGGAACAACCCATCACCGCCAGCGAATTTGCGATGAAAATCAAGCTGGCCCTGGGACGGGCACCGTTACATCTTGGCTCTCCTGAGCGGTTAATCCAACGTGTGGCATGGTGCAGCGGTGGTGCGCAGGACTATCTGGATATCGCAGTGCAATATGGGGTGGATGCGTTTATTTCGGGTGAAGTGTCAGAGCGCACTTTCCATGCCGCCACTGAGCAGAGCATTGAGTATTTTTGTGCCGGACATCATGCGACGGAGAGTTTTGGCATCCAGGCCCTGGGTGAACATCTGGCGCAGAAGTTTGGGCTGGAGCATGAGTTTATTGATGTCCCCAATCCGGTATAAATATTGTCATGCCTTCTCCAAAAGCCGCATTTGCGGCTTTTTTATTGCACTGACCTCACAACTTGACGGCCTTTAAAGCCTGAAGGGAATTGGCGATGTCGCTGAGGGTAAACACACAATCTGTGGCTGGCTGTTTGCTCGTTTTTAGCGTTGTCACCGGTCAGGCTTTACTGAGGGGAACGTTGAAGTCCAGGCAAGGGTACGGCGACCGATTTCGGTTGATGAATGCGGCATTATCATTTGCTATGGCCTGATGAACCAAGGGTTTATTGCCTGGCACGAAATATAGTTGGTTGAATCGAGCTTTGGATATATCAAGTGTCAGCAAGGCGTGCTGAGATATCGACTATTTGCGAGCCCAAATATCAACATCATACCTATCAAAATCACACTGAACGATACCGGCGGTCACTATTAAAGTATCTATCCTGGGCTGGACAATCCCGCTGAATTCGTCGAACTGCGGGATCTGGATGCCTTAAAGAGCATTACTCGTCCGTATGATAACAGCTGGGATCCCGTGGGCAGACCGCGCCGCGGGAGCAGATCAGTCTCGCATCTGATGCGATGGCACGTTCAATCCAGTTGATGTTAAGGATGCGGGACACGGTTTGCAGACGTTTGCGAATTGCCAGCGGAATAGGCGCAGAGCCTCCTCTATCAACACAGATTTGCTTGAGCTCCCGGGCCAATTCCAACGCATTGCCATCCTGGGCATCGATGGCAGGGTTCAAATCAATACCTGCACACAGGACATGAGGATTACCGGCGAGATCGGCAACCTGCAGGGACTCACAACAATAGATCCGCGGCTCACCATTGACGTTCAACAAGGACAGTTGCGCCGAAGATTCACCTGGCACTTTGGCATTGATCATTCGAAATACGGCCCAGTGCTGACAGGGATCTTTCACCTGGCGCATATTCCCCCAGGGCAGCGGAATGCCATTACCCCGGTACACGGCTTTAAGCTTGCCCGGGGCGTAGGCATCGAAATAGTGCCAGTGCGGATAGGGCGAGGCGACCGTCATTCGGCGCATAGCCACCGATGGTGATACGTCGATTTTCTGATGCACACTGATCTCATAACCATGCTGATCCAGTAACTGCCGGTAAGGTACTTTGGGGCAGAGCAGGGCTCCGGCAAAAAAACTCGCCTCAAAGTCGCGCCAGGCATGTAGGATGTCCTGGGGATTAGGCGTTGTCAGCAGGTTGTCTGCGTCCTGCTCAATTCTGGTGCGGCCAGCGCTCAATGGACTGCGGCTGGCATCAACGCTGTGCAGCACGCTGTGTCCCAGATGTACTGCCAGATCATATTTCAGACGGGTTGTTTGTCGTTTCAGGGCCTTATTGAGAAAGATAGTTCCGGGGGCCTCAAAGTAAGACGTTGTCAGGCGGCCTGAGCGGCCACCCATATCATCCAGAGCCAGGGATACCGGCTCGTCAAACCATTTGATTTTTACACCTTGTTTTTTGAGCAAGGCGGTTAAGTCATCGACGGTCAGACCCAGTTGTTTATTGCCAATTTCTTCAGCGACCCGTTCCAGATCCGGGAAATGGTTTTGGTGGTGCTCCTGATGAGCGCGGATCAACAGATGAGCAAATTGACGTCCACTGATCCCGGTCTGTGACAGCATCTCGGGAATCGCAATTTGCAGAATATCCTGGGAGAACAGAAACCCTGGCTCCAGAGCCATGCCGCTGATGCCACCGCGTCGGCCTTTTTCCGGAGTGATGGCCTCCTGCTCAGGCATTTCATCCAGAAACCAGCTAATTTCTTTTTGAAATACCGCGGCAATAACTTCCAGCATTTGTTGGCTGGGAACCCGTTTACCCCGCTCGATCATCGACAGATAAGAGACTGATGGCGCTGACTCCGGATTGAGCCGGATACAGCGCGCAGACAGATCTTCCATTGTTAAATGGTTACGTTTCCGTAGGTTACGTATCTTTGTACCAAGGAAATGAGATTTTCTGCTGAGGCTCTGTTCACTGCGCATTTTTGTAAAATTCACACTGTAAAATTTTTATTGTGAAATTGTATATAAAAATTCGCTAGTCTACAAATTAAGCAGTTGGTGAGATAGCGACCACTGTGGCAGGGCAAAATGCCAACAAACAACCGTGATCGAGCAGTGCAGTGAGGAAAACACCATGAATATGACTATGATGCAACAGGATGAGCGCCAAACTCAAATTACCCGACCGACAGGCAATACTGACCATTCAAGTGAGATGCTGGATAGCGCCCGTCGTTTCCTCGATGAACATTGTCCACTGGCGCAGGGGTCTCATCAGGACGTCACCAGTTATGTAGTGTACTACCAACATCTGTTGGCGTTTTTTGCCGATGGCAGTCAAAGCGGATTGAAAACACCATCGCAATTTGTGGCGCTTTCCGGTCACAGGGATGAGCCTTCTGCATTGGTATTTAAGGTGGGTGAGGTGCACATTGAAGTCAGTTTTGACAGAACGGCTAACAATCCCAATGCTGCACATATCGAAGATATCCAGGTGGAAACCAGCCTGACCAAATCCATTTCCTGCCGGATCTGGTTGAGCCTGCTGCATGGTGCACGCAGTGCAGATGCGATGGGTAACAGGGCATTCACAGCGAAAGACGGACAGGCATATCACCTGCAAACCAGCATGGGATAGCAATTACCGCTGTCACTGCAGATCACATAAAAGGCGCTTTGGCGCCTTTTGTCGTTGTGGGGGAACGGTCCGGGAAAATTCGCACGTCATCAGGACATTTATTTGTATCAGCGGCATCAGACTTGTTCATCCCTGCAATGATTGATAACAATGTGATTACAAGTGAGGTGATTGTTGGCTGGATGAATGTGATGACCGGGAAGGAAAAACGACAGGAAGCCGGGATCTGGAAACAGAGTCGGGGTAAGGGCAAACCGGCAGCCAAAGGACGCATGCTGGATGAGCTGGCACTGCAACAGATACAGGCCTGTGTCGAGAAGATGCCAAAGCGACGGGATCTGCTGATTGAATATCTGCACCGTATCCAGGATTCACACGGCGGACTGCGCCGGGCCCATATCAAGGCGTTGGCTCACTGGCTCAATATTACCGAGAGTGAAGTCGTTTCCGTTGCCAGTTTTTACAGTCACTTCGATCTGCTGGCTGATGACGCCCCCGGCTTGCCGGACATGACTCTCAGAGTCTGCAATTCGCTGTCCTGCACACTGGCAGGCAGTGATTCACTGGCCCGTGAACTTGAGCATCTCTGTAAAGGCAAGTCTGTTCGAATACTGCGGGCTCCCTGTATGGGGCGGTGCGATCGGGCGCCGGCGGTGATGGCTGGCCACAATCCGGTTGATAACGCCATTGCTGCTGATGTGCTCGAGGTTGTGGAAAAACGCATCCTGTTCCCATCTCTGCCTGTTTATGAAGATTTGGACGTCTATTTGAAGCAGGGGGGATATGCTCACTTTCGGGCGTTGGAGAGTGGGGAAATGAATGCCGGGCAAATCGAACTAGCCATAGATGCTGCGGGACTCCGGGGCATGGGGGGGGCTGGCTTTCCCAGTGGCAGAAAATGGGCGGCTGTCCGTGCTCATCCCGGTCCCAGATTGATGGCGGTGAATGCCGATGAAGGTGAGCCAGGTACCTTCAAGGACAGATACTATCTTGAAACCCGCCCGCATTTGATACTGGAGGGTATGTTGCTGGCCGCAAAGGTGGTTGACGCTGAAAAAATTTACATCTATGTGCGGGATGAATATCCGGCAGCGCTGAAAATCTTGACTCAAGAACTGGAAGCCATGACGCAGCATGGGCTGATAGCCTCAGATTTTGTTGAACTTCGTCGCGGCGCAGGCTCCTATATCTGCGGTGAAGAGAGCGCCATGCTTGAATCAATTGAAGGTAAGCGAGGTTTGCCCAGGCAGCGGCCACCTTACGTTGCTGAGCAAGGGCTTTTTGGACGGCCAACTCTGGTGCATAACATTGAAACCCTGTACTGGATTGCCAGGGTGTGTCGCGAAGGCGAGCAGTTATTACGACAGGTCGAACGAAACGGTCGCACCGGGATGAGAACTTATTCGGTTTCCGGCCGGGTGGTCAACCCCGGGGTATATCTGTTGGCTGCGGGCAGCAGTATCAGCGACATCATCCTGGCCGCCGGTGGCATGGCCCCTGGCCATGAATTCTATGCGTTTCAGCCCGGCGGACCGTCCTCCGGTCTGCTGCCAGCCCGGTTGGCTGATGTGCCCCTGGATTTCGATACCCTGCAGCCCCTTGGCTCACTGATTGGCTCTGCTGCTGTGGTGATTTTGTCTACCCGGGATTCAGTGCGCATGGCGGCGCTGAATATGATGACGTTTTTTCACCACGAGAGCTGTGGTCAGTGCACGCCGTGCCGCCTTGGCTGTGACAAGGCTCTGACGCTGATGCAGACGCCAACCTGGGACGTAGGTCTGCTGACTGAGCTGGGACAGGTTATGTCAGATGCCTCTATCTGTGGATTGGGCCAGGCAGCACCCAATGTGTTTCGAACCCTTATCCGTTATTTCCCTGACGAGGTGTGAAGATGAGCCGCGCCAACACACCCTCCGATAACCGGAGTCTGGTATTTACCCTTGATGGCAAACCGGTCGAGGCCATGGACAACGAAACCCTGTGGCAAGTGGCTGAACGTTGCGGAAATCCGTTACCCCATCTGTGTTTCTGCGAGCGCCCGGGATATCGACCTGATGGTAATTGCCGTGCCTGCTTAGTGGAAATTGAAGGCGAAAGGGTACTGGCGCCCTCCTGTTTGCGCAGGCCAGTGGCTAACATGGTCGTGCATACCCAAAGTGAGCGGGCGCGGGCTGCCAGAAAGGGGGTACTTGAGCTGTTGATGAGCAGTGCTCAGGGACTGGCTGCAGACTCACCTCTGGCAAGATTGGCCGCCGAGGCCAGAGTAACCGGCGGGCATTTTCCCAAGGCAGTTGGCGTTGGTGACAAAACCCCCGCCTTGGCGGACAACAGTCACCCGGCGATCAGTGTCAATCATCAGGCATGTATCCAGTGTGGGCTCTGTGAACGTGCCTGCAATGAAGTGCAGGTAAATGGCGTTATCGCACTGGCGATGCGGGGGAGCGCGACAGAGGTGATATTCGACCAGTTTGACCCGTTGGGACAGTCGAGCTGTGTCGCCTGTGGAGAATGTGTTCAGGTATGTCCCACCGGTGCGCTGCTGCCGGTTATCCCGTCCAGTGAAAAGCATGCGGGGGAAAGAGTGACTGCTGTTGCCTCGGTTTGCCCATTTTGCGGGGTAGGATGTCAATTGCAATATCAGGTGGATGACAACCGGATTATTCAGGTTGATGGCTTGAATGGACCGGCCAATCAGGGGCGGCTGTGCGTGAAAGGGCGCTTTGGGTTTGATTATATCCAGCATCCCCACAGGCTGACCAAACCGCTAATCCGCCTGAGCGGGGCAGTCAAAGGTCTGAATGTCGACCCGGCCAACCCGCTGAGCCATTTTCGGGAGGCCAGCTGGGAAGAGGCATTGAGCGTTGCTGCTGATGGACTGGCACGATTGAAGGCGGAAAAGGGCGGCGCAAGCGTCGCTGGATTTGGCTCCGCCAAATGCACCAACGAAGAAGCTTATCTGTTTCAGAAACTGATCCGACAGGGCTTTGGACACAACAATCTGGACCACTGTACGCGCCTGTGCCATGCCTCTTCGGTCGCTGCGCTAATGGAGAATATTGGGTCAGGGGCCGTCACCGCAACCTTCAACGAAATTGAGCATGCGGATGTGGCAATTGTGATCGGTGCCAACCCGGCGGAAAATCATCCGGTTGCCGCCACCTTTTTCAAGCAGTTTGCCCGCAGGGGCGGCCAGCTTATTGTGATGGACCCCAGAGGTACCACGCTCAAACCGTTTGCCAGTCATATGTTGCAGTTTCGGCCTGGAACTGACGTGGCGCTGCTGAATGCCATTATGCATGTGATTGTTGACGAGCAGCTGCAGGATCAGGCGTACATAGATCAGCATACCGAAAACTGGCTGGCGATGAAGGCGCATGTCAGGGCTTTTTCCCCAAAAAAAATGGCCCCAATTTGCGGCATCGTTGAAGAGGACATTCGGGCGGTAGCCAGAACCTTTGCCACTGCCCGCTCAGCCATGATTTTCTGGGGAATGGGCGTCAGTCAGCATGTGCATGGGACTGATAACGCCCGCTGCCTGATTGCGTTGGCGTTGATGTGTGGTCAGGTGGGACGATCGGGCACCGGGCTGCATCCCCTGAGGGGGCAGAACAATGTGCAGGGCGCTTCTGATGCCGGGCTTATCCCGATGTTTTTGCCGGATTATCAGAGTGTGACCAGTACTGACGCACGAGCCAGCGCCGAGGCGTTGTGGCAGCAGCCAGAGGGGAGTCTGTCAGCTGAAAAAGGACTGACTGTGGTTGAGATAATGGATGCTATCCACAGCAATGAAATCTGCGGCATGTATATTCTGGGTGAGAATCCCGCCATGTCAGATCCGGACCTGTCCCATGCCCGGGCCGCGCTGGCTAAACTCAGGCACCTGGTGGTCCAGGACATTTTTGTCACCGAGACGGCCTGCTTTGCCGATGTGATCCTGCCTGCGGCGGCGTTTGCTGAAAAATCCGGTACCGTCACCAACACCAATCGTCAGGTGCAGATGGCCCGTCAGGCGGTCAACGCCCCCGGGGAAGCCCGGGCCGATTGGCAGATATTACAGCAGCTGGCCGTCAAACTGGGACTGAATTGGCATTATGATTCTCCCCGTGCAGTATTTGATGAGATGAAACTGTTGATGCGGTCTCTGGACAATATCTCCTGGGACAGGTTGGAGCGGGAAGGCGCTGTCACTTATCCCTGTGAAGATGAAAGCCTGCCCGGTGCATCGGTGGTCTTTGCCAATTGCTTTCCCAGGCCCGGTGGCCGCGCGCGATTTACACCGGCGGATCTGTTGCCACCGGATGACATTCCCAGCGACCAATATCCGATGATTATGACAACCGGTCGCCAGCTTGAGCACTGGCACACAGGTACCATGACCCGCCGCTCCAGAGTACTTGATGGCGTAGAGCCGCACGCCAATTGTTCATTGCATCCACACACATTAAAACGCCTTGATATAGCGCCGGGTGACAGAGTCAGAATTGTCAGTCGACGCGGGGAGATCAGTCTGCTTGCCAGGGCCGATTGGGCAGTTGCCGAAGATATGGTATTTGTGCCTTTCGCCTTCGTGGAAGCCGCAGCCAATATTCTGACCAACAAAGCCCTCGACCCAGTCGGTAAAATTCCTGAGTTTAAATTTTCCGCTGTCAGGGTTGAAGCCGCATCACCAGGGGAGTGTATTGAGAAATGAATCAACCGGCAGATTATCAGTTTGTATGTGGTGCACACTTGATGGACAGGCATGCAATTCATCAATTTCTGGTGAGCAGTTATTGGGCGCAGGGGATCCCGTTCGAGATCCTTGATAAAGCGTTGGATAATTCACTGTGTTTTGGAGTGTTTCGTGGCGGGAAGCAGGTTGGTTTTGGGCGGGTGATCACTGACTCTGCGACTTTTGCCTATCTGGCCGATGTGTATGTGCTTGAGGCTCACCGGGGATTGGGACTTTCCAAAAAACTGATGAGTATGATAGTGGCCCATCCCCAGTTACAGGGGCTCAGACGAATGTTGCTGGCAACGCGCGACGCCCATCACTTGTACCGCCAATTTGAGTTTGTTCCTGTGCCCAATCCTGAAAGTTTAATGCAACGCTGGGATCCACAGATTTATATGAAGGCAGCGGGCAAACAGGACGATATCGGGCTTACTGCTGAGCTGAAGGCTCGATGACCGGCATGGTCTGCACCATCCTGATTGGTGTGGGCCGAGGTGTTGCCGGGAACGATCTGTGACAGGAGCTCACTGCCGCTCCCTAAAGCTGAAAAGTAAGCCTTACACACCGGCCATGGCGTATTTTTCGATATCAGCGGCCTCTGGGACTGGGGTTCATTACTGTACTTTATCATCAGTACAAGCCCCTTTAATGAACGTGAATATTGATGCTTTGTTCCGGTAAATCTGTGTTTTGCAACAATTCAAACTTTTGACTGCTTTGAACTTACAGGTGTACGCGATACTGTGTCCCTGTCCGGTGCTGAATTTGCCTACCCTGGGTAAAACTGGTCGCATCAATGCGTGCAGAAGTGCCGCCGGGCGAGTACGCAAACTACAATAAAAATAAAGAGTGGCCCCATGGCAGTTAGCCATGGGGCCACTTCATTTCAGCGAATGTTCAGCGTTAACTCTTGTGGGTGGTCTGCGGTTTGTAGGGATAAATATGACCCGGAATAAATCGATGGTAAATCACTGCCAGTATGACGATTGCCACAGTTCCGAGCAGGACAGGATGAAACAGAAAAGTCCAGTCGTAATGACCCCCAAGCATAATCAGCAGCGGATTTCCCCCGGCCGGCGGATGAGTGGTATCAGTTAACAGCATCAAGAAAACGCCGCAGCCAACCGCCAACCCCAACGTCAGCGGCGTCACGCTCAGGCTGTTGATAAAGATAAGCCCGACTGCGGCTGTGATCAGGTGACCGAAAATGACATTTTTGGGCTGCGCCAGAGGGCTTTGGTGTACCCCAAAGATAAGGACCATGGTAGCCCCAAAGGGAGCCATCAATACCCAATCACTGTTTAAACTGTTATCGATGGCGGCCAACGTCCAAATACACAGCGCCGCGCCAATGGCGGAAACCATGGCAGTCAATAGACGGTTGTTCTGCAGCAAAGTGACTTTATGTTCTTGCATCACAGCTTCCCGTGAAGTAACGAAAAGCTCAGTCTGCCGGACGACAGGAAAATAGGGAACCGTCGGCAACATTGATTCAGATGAAGGTTAATTTAGCTTTGTTGCTATTCACTTGAGCCATAAGTGTTTGGCAATAGGCATTGAGCGGGAACCTGCGTAAAGGCAATTGGGATGGTT
>NZ_JBOZWP010000032.1:0-23744 GCF_050865035.1 Shewanella sp. GXUN23E
TCGGACGCGGGATGGAGCAGCATGGTAGCTCGTCGGGCTCATAACCCGAAGGTCGTCGGTTCAAATCCGGCTCCCGCAACCAACTTTATCAAACGATACACCCGTAGCTCAGCTGGTTAGAGCACTACCTTGACATGGTAGGGGTCGGTGGTTCGAGTCCACTCGGGTGTACCAATGCTATTGATAATCTTGCCTGCAGAAGCAGGTTTTTTTGTATCTGAAATCCACCCTGCTCTCTTTCAGCGATTCACATCTTATCTCTGAACTCTTTTTCTTGCAGCCGGCAGCATTAAAGCCCTATTGAATTTCCGTAAAACAAACCCTCAATTCCCCGGGCAAATGCAGCATTGACGGCACAAAAAACTCCCCGAAGGGAGTATTTTCAAGTCCAGCCTATCGGTAAAGCTCTGCATGCCAAGCTTTACTCCAAGCAATACAGCGTTAATTCGATTCGGCGGCCTTTGCTGCCGCATTTGCCTCAGCCGTCTTTTGCTTTGCCAGTGTACGTTGCAACAGTTGGCTGTAGATAGGTTTGCCTCCCATTGCCTGAGCCGCCATGGTGGCCCCCAGCGTAGTAATCAGCAAAGGCAGGATTAGATCATAATTGTGGGTCAATTCAATCACTAACAGAATGCCGGTAATGGGCGCCCTAACCGTGGCAGCAAACAATGCCCCCATACCAGCCACGGCAAACGTTCCGGCCGGCAGATCCAACTCTGGAAAGAAGTGCTGACACACCAATCCAAAACAGGTTCCGAATAAGGTCCCCAATGCCAGCATGGGCGCAAACACACCACCGGGCGCACCAGAGCTGAAACAGGCTAGAGTAGTGATAAGCCTGGCAACAAACAGCAGCAGCAAAACTCCCAGCGTAAAATTGCCATGGGCAGCTTCGGGGATAAGCACAGTCCCCTCACCGGTGAGCCTGGGCAAAAACAGCAGCAGGGCACCGAATATCGCACCAAGCAACGCACCGATGGCTACAAAGCGTCCGGTCCGGTGACGGTGAAGACGTTCAAATCCGTCCATGGTCATCACCACCAGTCGATTAAACATCACGCCAATCGCGCCAAACAGCAGACCCAACATCAGAAACAGCCACAGCGAATTCAAAGGGACGGCTGAATAAGATGGCAAGGGGATCATGGCTCCCTGCCCCTGCAAACTGCGATAAGTAATTGTGGCCATAATCGCGGCGATGATCACGGCTTTGATGGACACCAAGTTGTAGCGAAATTGCGGCCGCATCTCTTCGACCACAAACATCACCCCGGCAAGTGGCGCGTTGAAGGCGGCGGCCAAACCTGCTGCCGCGCCCGACGCCACTAATGAGTGCCGGCCTTCATCGTCGGTCAGCCTGAAGGTATCCGTCAGCATGCGTCCGACACTGGCCCCCATTTGCACCGAAGGCCCTTCCCTGCCAAGTACCAGCCCCGCGCCTATGGTGCCTACGCCACCAAAAAACTTGACAGGAATAACCCGCCACCAGCGAACAGGACGAAGCCCGTCCAGTGCTCCTTCAATTTCCGGGATACCGGAGCCAGCCGCCTCAGGGGCAACCTTGTTCACCAACAGAAAACCAAAGGCTGACAGCAAAGCACTGCTCAACACTACCAGGGTAATGGTCTGCCATGTCATGCCGTTTTCGGCCATCCAGGCGTGGCGACTGTCGGTAAGTGCATCAATGGCTATGTCAAAAAAGGTACAAAGTAACCCGGCAAGCGCACCGACAAAAGGTGACAGCAGCAACACAGTTAAAGGGCTCTTGTGACTGGCCAGAAAACGCCGCACCAGCTTGGTGGGCTGCTCTTTGGGAAGACGTTCAGTTTGAGGTAACGAAGACTCTGTGGTCATATTCATGAAACCATATCGACAGGCGAATGAAACAGAACTGATTGTGATATCAGACAAATTCGCCAATATTAAGACAAAACGCAATTACTTTATCACAGGCGTTTCCGGCAACCACTTTCTATTCCCCAACATTAACAATAATTTGCATCTGCTCCTGTGTTTCAACCCTAAGCTCGGTTACACTGGCTGTTCTTATCCCGGGATGGAAAAGTTTATGAGTCAGCGTACCCTTGCCCCACTTTTTAAACCCTCTTCCGTTGCCGTCATTGGTGCCTCCAGCAACCCCAGACGCGCCGGTCATGTCGTTATCCGCAATTTGATTGCCAATGGCTTCTCCGGTCCAATTATGCCGGTGACTCAAAAATATCAGGCGGTGATGGGGATCCTGACTTACCCGGCAATCGAAGCCCTGCCCATCAAACCTGATATCGCTGTCATCTGCACCCGCGCCTGCAGAGTACCGGCTATCGTCGAAACCCTCGCCCAGTTTGGCTGCCCTGCCGCCATTGTGATGGCGTCCGGCATGCACGATACCCTAACCGAAGATGGCCACAGTGCGCTGGAGCTCGCGCTGGAGAACGCCAAACGCTATGGCATGCGATTGCTGGGCCCCAACAGTTTGGGAATGATGGTGCCGGCAATAGGTCTTAACGCCAGCCTGGCTCATACCTCAGCACTGCCCGGTAAAATAGCATTCGTGTCGCAATCGGCCGCGCTGTGCACCACAGTGCTGGATTGGGCCAACAATAAAGGTATCGGGTTTTCAGTGTTTGTCTCGTTGGGGGACGCCGCGGATATCCGATTTGGTGAAATGCTTGACTACCTGGGGCGGGATCCCAACACCCGGGCGATTTTGCTGTATATCGATTCCATCAAGAACAGTCGCCGCTTCCTGTCCGCAGCCAGAGCCGCCTCCCGGCATAAACCGATTATTGTTGTGAAATCCGGTCGCAGTCAGGAAGGACGCTTTGCGGCCAGTAAACATACAGGTGGCACCATCGGCAGTGACAGTGTCTATGAAGCCGCATTTCGCCGGGCGGGGATGCTCCGGGTTCAGGATCTCACCGAGCTGTTTGCCGCGGTGGAAACCCTGGCTCACTCCACCCCCATCAAAGGTGAACGGCTGGCGATTCTCAGTAACGGTGGAGGGCCCGCGGTACTCGCCGTTGACGAGCTGATCACCCGGGGGGGCAAACTCGGAACCTTATCTGAACAGACCAAAGGCAAACTGGATGCTGTGTTGCCGGCAACCTGGTCAGGACAAAACCCGGTCGATATTATCGGCGATGCCGATGCCCAACGTTACGGTCTGGTACTGGATATTCTGCTTGATGCACCTGAGCTTGATGCCGTGCTGGTGCTGCACTCACCATCAGCATTGGGCGACAGCAGTGCTATCGCCCAGGAAGTTATCCGGATTGGAGAGAAACACAAACAGGGGCGGATGCTCAATATTCTCACCAACTGGAGCGGCGAAGATGCTGCTTATGAAGCCCGTCGCCGTTTTTCTGCTGCAGGTATTCCCACCTATCGTACCCCGGAAGGCGCGGCCGGTGCCTTTATGCATATGGTGGAGTTCAGGCGCAATCAGAAATTACTTCAGCAGGTGCCGCAATCTGTTCCCAAAGCTCAGTATCCTCATACCCGTGAAGTTCACCATCATCTGGAAATGGCGACGGCACAGGGACGACTGCAACTTGAAACCCATGAAGCGACGGCGCTGCTGTCCGCTTATGGGATAAACACCATCGCTACTGAGTTTGCCGCTAATGCCGCGCAGGCGGTAGCTGCTGCACAAAAACTGGGATATCCGGTCGCCCTGAAGATCCAATCGCCTGATCTTATACATAAGTCCGATGTTCAGGGGGTCACCCTCAATCTGGCTTCGGACGATGATATCTGCCAGGCCGCCAACGCCATGCAAGACCGCGTTCACCAGACGGTTCCCGGTGCCCGTATCGAAGGCATGCTGGTACAGAAGATGGCCTTAACTGCCGGCGCACAGGAAATCAGGGTCGCGGTGATTCATGATCCTGTGTTTGGCCCTGCAATTTGTCTTGGTGAAGGTGGCTCTGAGTGGGATCCCACCCGGGATGCGGCAGTCGCCCTGCCGCCACTGAACATGGCACTGGCCCGTTATATGGTGATCCAGGCCCTCAAAACTCATAAGCTGAAAGACAGGCATTTACCTCTGGGGCTGAATATGGAGGCCATCTGTCTGCTGCTGACACGCTTGTCTGATTTGATTATTGATTGTCCACAGGTCGCGACGCTGGATCTCAATCCGGTACTGGCTGCCGGTGAAAACATTACGGTACTGGATATCAACCTGACTCTGCATGCCGAGCCCATAGAGAACACATCCCGTCTTGCCATCATGCCTTATCCCAAAGAGCTGGAGGAAATCGCCAGTATAAAGGATGGCAGGCAGGTTACTCTCAGGCCAATCCTACCCGAAGATGAGCCCAAGCACCATGAGTTTGACTCATCCCTGTCAGCCGAAGACAGATACAAGCGGTATTTTGGTGTGCGCGCACCGATGACCCACGAAGAAATGGCAGTACTGACACAAATTGACTACGCCAGGGAAATGGCATTTATTGCCACAGAAACCAATGAGCAGGGTGTAGAGAAAACCCTTGGCGCCATCAGAGCAACCATAGATCCTGACAATACCGATGCAGAATTTGCCATGGCCGTTCGTTCGGACAACCAGGGGCTGGGTATCGGCCGCCTGCTGCTGGAAAAACTGATACGTTATTATCGCCAGAACGGCACAGGGGCAATCAGTGGTTATACCATGTTTGAAAACCGCAATATGGCGAGTCTCGCCAAGTCATTGGGATTTACGGTGACATTTGATATGGAAGAGCAACTGATCTACATGCACATGCCGCTTTGAGCGACATATCGACGCAAACGCTGATTAAATGACTGCGCTCAGGCATGCTGCTGCCTGACGGGAGTTCAGCGCAACAGGCCGGTGTCCTACACAGGCTGTGGCGCTGACATGCTTCTATCAGTCTGATTGTTTTGTCCTGCTGCTTTTACACAATTGCGTCCCGCCGCTTTTGCCTGATACAAAGCCTCATCGGCCCGTTTGAAACAATCTTCCATCTGATCGCCGGGACGGGACACACTAACACCAATGGAAACACTGATCCGCCCCAGCGATTGCCTGCTGTCGCCACCAGTGCTTAATTTTTTCTCATTGATGAGACCACGCAGTTTCTCTGCCAGTGCCACGGCATCAACCAATTGAGTGTGGGGCAAGATAGCCACAAACTCTTCACCACCATACCGGGCGACAAAATCCTGCGACCTTACAGATCTTTTCAGCAGCCGGCCTATATAGGCAATGACTTTATCGCCAGCCTGATGACCATGGGTATCATTGATCTTCTTGAAAAAATCAATATCTATCGCCAGCATGGCAAATTTGTTCGTGGCCCGGGTTGCCTCGTGAAACAAGCGATGTAAATGCAGGTCAAACGCCCGTCTGTTATAGAGAGTCGTCAACGGATCTGTCATCACTTCACGCTGCAGTGACTCCATTTCCTGACGTAACTCGCCAACCTCTTTCCCCATCTGTGCCAGACTCAGGGACATCCCCTGATTACGCCTGATAACCTCGGCCAGTTCACTGCCAATTCCGGTAATTAACTCGTTTAAGGTCGCCTCATCAGGCTTGTCCTGCAGTTGCTCATTGAATTCATTAAGCACCACCGAAAAATTCATGGTGCCCAGACTCACCTGCTTTATTTTTTCAATCAGTCCGGTCACCAATGAATGGGTTTCAACCTGAACATGATTGAGCCTTTCGCTGTTATCGGGATGCCCCAAAAACTCCCGGAATAGTCTGTCGTTGATGGTTGGGGTAAATCTGGAACCTGTCCCCAGCAACGCATTAATCTCATGATTTAGTTTGGGATTATTTCCAAGACAATACTCGTACCAGACGGCGTAATTAATGGGGGTAACTGCAATATCGAGTGCAGTCATTTGAGGGACAGCCTGCCTCAGAATACGAATTGATAATTCCCGGTCATCAGCAGCACTTTTAAAGTCGTTATCCATATCAAATTAACCCGGACATAGTGAAACAACAACGAGCAAACAGGAGTTAACCTATTGTAGTTTCTTTATATTTTTATTATCGACATGACTTTTCAGGAAACAGCGCAAGCACGCTACCCAAAGCCAGGTTATCACTTTGTAACAAAGTGTACCTCAATCACCCAGCAGGTGTCATCGGTTGGATAGCGTCAACACATCAATGAAGATCTCCTCAGGTCTTCAGACATTTGACTGATGCAGATCCCCCGTCAAATTTCCGGAATAAAAACAGCATAACAGACGACGCAATCCCTCTGAGTTAATTGACTATTACAGAAGAAAATAGAAGAAAAGGAAGGATTAGGACGCCCAGGCTGGTGCAATTCAGTTGGCACAAACCCTGTGCAACTATCTTTCCGGATGGGGTATTGTGCCCTACCGTATAGTTAACAAGGGTCAGACTAACCGGCGACGGATAATTGGTAGTTGGTGACTGGTAAAGTTAACAGCCTAACAGTCGCTATTTTATTTATTACACCAGCAGGCATCGTCTATTCCCGATCCCACGTCGCATTGATCAACCAAGAAGGTATGAGACTTCTGCACGCCCAAATACGTATGTGTTGAGCCAACGGTGTTTTGAGTCGCGCACTGAGCAAATATCCTGACCTCCTGGTTTTAAACCCCGGCAGTGCGGACTTCTGTGCCAAGACATAAATACCCCTCATACATAATGCACTCATGCGCTTGTCGTATGATCTTGTGCATTGCCGCGCAATTGTTCAGAACATGCATCTAACGTGAGTTTTCGGTCAAAGGCAGCATGTGGCCACGCTCAGGTATCAGTAGATCAAACCTGCCGACTCAACTTTTTGTCACTTGTGCGTCCGCCAGAAAATCGAACCAAACCTGTCGTTGTTCGCCCTGATAAACAAAACTCAGTGTCGCACGCCACACCATATATCCTGAGGAACATGAACCGTAGATCATCTGACCGGTGAAATTATGGTTATCTGATGTTGTCAGTACCACCGGAATCATCCCCATAAACATATCCCGTCCGGTCAGTTTCAGGTTAACATCCGTCACATTCTGCGCTGTGGTTATTTTTACTTCGATCGGTTCCTCACTTGGTGCAAAATCAGGCACTAAGCTCATTGAAATGTGTAAATCCCCACTTTTAGTGTGGCAAGGACCTCTGTTAAACTGACATAAAGTTTTATCTTCAGCTACAAACGCCCTCACCGCCCCTTCTTTTTGTCCGCATCCGGACAACATGGTGATACATAACGTCACCAAAAACAGCAGAGTAAGTGTAATATTGCGCACCGCGATCACCAAGGTTAAACAAAGGTCACCATTCTGTTATTAATCTTGATCCAGATCAAACACATCAGCTTGTATCGTGTATCTTTTTTGATGTAGCTCAAGTATCATTGCGGTGCTTGGTGATTAATATCAAATTGCTGACCAAGCGTGTTGACAGCCTTGCTGATTTCCTAATAGGGAAAGATGTTGTCAATACTTCAGGAGAGGCTCAGCCTCAAACATTAAAAAAAGTAAAAGTAATAAGCAGTGGAAGCAAAATGATGAACCATTCCCAGCCTGTCGGCGCTGATTACAATTACACCGTTGTTCGTCAATTCGCACTGACTACTGTCCTGTGGGGCATAGTCGGCATGACAGTCGGTGTATTGATTGCGGCTCAGTTAATCTGGCCACAACTGAACTTTGATACCCCTTGGTTGACCTACAGCCGTTTACGGCCACTTCATACCAATGCGGTCATCTTTGCTTTCGGTACTTCAGCGCTTTTCGCAACCTCCTACTATGTCGTACAACGTACCTGTCAAACCCGACTGTTTGCCCCCAAACTGGCAGCATTTACTTTCTGGGGTTGGCAAGCCATTATTCTGTCGGCCGCAGTCTCTCTGCCTTTGGGGATCACCCAGGGTAAAGAATACGCCGAATTGGAATGGCCGATCGATATCGCCATCGCCGTGGTTTGGGTGTCTTACGCCATAGTGTTTTTCGGCACGATAGTTAAGCGTAAAACCTCCCATATTTACGTTGCCAACTGGTTTTTTGGTGCATTCATCATCACAGTCGCGGTGTTGCATATCGTCAACTCCATGGCGATGCCGGTGAACATGTTCAAGTCATACTCGCTCTACGCTGGTGCAGTCGATGCCATGGTGCAGTGGTGGTATGGTCACAACGCTGTAGGCTTCCTGCTGACTGCGGGCTTCCTGGGTATGATGTACTACTTCGTGCCCAAGCAGGCTGGCCGTCCGGTTTACTCTTATCGTTTGTCTATTGTGCACTTCTGGGCCTTGATCGCGCTGTATATCTGGGCCGGTCCTCACCACCTGCACTACACTGCCCTGCCTGACTGGACTCAGTCACTGGGTATGGTGATGTCGCTGATCCTGTTTGCCCCCTCATGGGGCGGTATGATCAACGGTATCATGACCCTGTCAGGTGCCTGGCATAAACTGCGTACCGACCCGGTATTGCGCTTCCTGGTGGTGTCTTTGTCCTTCTACGGTATGTCTACCTTCGAAGGTCCAATGATGGCCATCAAGACAGTGAACGCGCTGTCCCACTACACCGACTGGACTGTAGGTCACGTTCACTCAGGCGCCCTCGGTTGGGTAGCCATGGTATCTATCGGCTCACTGTATCATCTGATCCCGGTATTGTTTGGCCATGGTCGTATGTACTCCACTTCACTGGTTAACGTCCACTTCTGGCTGGCGACTGTCGGTACTGTGCTGTACATCGTGTCCATGTGGATTTCCGGCGTAATGCAGGGCCTGATGTGGCGTGCAGTTAACGCGGACGGCACTCTGACTTACAGCTTTGTAGAAAGTCTGGAAGCCTCATATCCGTTCTACTTCGTACGCTTCCTGGGCGGCTGTTTCTTCGTTACCGGTATGCTGGTCATGGCTTATAACGTCTATCGCACCGTCAAGGCGCCGAAAGACTCTCTGCCTGCGCTGGCCGAAGCCAAAGCGGTTTAAGGAGTGAACCCGATGAAATTTAATCATGAGATTGTTGAGAAAAACATCGGTCTGCTGGGGATCTTCATCGTACTGGTGATCAGTATCGGTGGCCTGGTGCAGATTACTCCGTTGCTGTTCCAGAAAGACACCACTGAGCCGGTTGAAGGACTGCGTCCGTACACCGCACTGCAGCTGGAAGGCCGTGATGTGTATATCCGTGAAGGTTGTTACAACTGTCACAGCCAGATGATCCGTCCACTGCGTGCCGAAACCGAACGTTATGGTCATTATTCGGTCGCTGGTGAATCCGTGTGGGATCACCCTTTCCAGTGGGGCTCCAAGCGTACTGGTCCTGATCTGGCCCGTGTTGGCGGCCGTTACAGTGACAAATGGCATGAAGTACACCTGATGGATCCACGTGCTGTGGTGCCTCAGTCCAATATGCCTGCCTATCCGTGGCTGGCTGAAAATGTCCTGACCGGTGACGAGACCGCCGCCAAGATGGAAATTTTCCAGGGATTCGGTGTGCCATATACCGAGCAGGATATCGCGGGAGCCAAGCAAGCCGTTGAAGGTAAGACGGAATTGCAGGCGCTTATCGCCTATCTGCAGTCACTGGGACACGCACTCAATTAAGGAGGCAACTATATGGATTACGGCACATTACAAGGGATTATCACCATTGTTGTAATGCTGACCTTCGTCGGTATATTTGCTTGGGCGTACAGCGGCCGTCGCAAAAAGCAGTTTGACGAGGCGGCCAACCTGGTGTTCGCGGATGATGAAAACCAGGCACTGAAGGACTCAGGAGAACAAAAGCAATGAGTAGCTTCTGGAGTATTTGGATCACCGTACTGACCCTGCTGGTGATCATAGGATGTGTGTTCCTGCTGGTGGTGTGCAATCGCAACACCACGGGCGTCAAGGAAGGCGATTCCATGGGTCACAGCTTTGACGGTATCGAAGAGCTGAACAACCCACTGCCGAAATGGTGGAACTACATGTTCTACGTCACTATTGTGTTCGGCATTATCTACCTGATCCTGTATCCGGGTCTGGGTAACTACAAAGGCCTGCTGGATTGGACCAGCTCCAACCAGAGCGTCGGTTATCAGCAAGGTATCAAAGCCGATTCCAAGGCCGCAGCTGAAGCGGCCAAGGCTGAAGGTCGTTGGGTGCAGTACGATCAGGAAGTTAATCAGGCCAATGACCGTTTCGGCCCGGTGTTTGATGCCTTCGCCAAAAAACCACTGGAAGAGCTGGTCAATGACCCTGAAGCACTGAAAGTGGGTGGCCGTTTGTTCCTGCAAAACTGTGCTCAGTGCCATGGCTCGGATGCCCGTGGCGGCAAAGGCTTCCCCAACCTGACCGACAACGCCTGGTTGTGGGGCGGTCAGCTGGCGGAAATCAAAACCACCATCATGAACGGCCGCAAGGGCATGATGCCTCCCAAAGGTGGTCTGCCCATCGAAGACGGAGAGATCAATGGCCTGGCTGAGTACATTGTCAGCCTGTCAGGCCGCGATCATGACGCTGCGCTGGCAGCCAAAGGTCAGGCTTCCTTTATGAAAGGTTGTTTCGCCTGTCATGGTATGGATGCCAGCGGTAACAAGCTGCTTGGTGCTCCCAACCTGAAAGATGCGGATTGGCTTTATGGTGGCAGCCGCATGGCCATCGCCGAAAGTATCCAACTGGGTCGCAGCGGCGTGATGCCAGCCTGGAAAGATATTCTGGGCGAAGATAAAGTGCATGTTATCACCGCCTATGTTTACAGCTTGTCCCATCAGGGCGAGAACAAGTAAACACAGCAACGAAATCAAGGCCCCGCATTGTTTCGGGGCCTTTTTTTTAAGTGCCAACCGGCGTACATGGCGTTAAAATAACGTCAAATTATAATGACAATAATGGAAGTCAAGATGTCCCCCATTCAACCCTGGTACAAGCAGTTCTGGCCCTGGTTTTTGATCGTTCTCCCGCTGTGTGCCGTTGTTGCCAGTCTCGCCACCATGAAAATCGCGCTGGATAATAAAGATTCGCTGGTTGCCGAGGAGTATTACAAAGAAGGCAAGGCCATCAATATGGACCTGCGCAAAAACAAATATGCCAAGCAACTGGGCATGCAATTCACTCTGGATGTTACCGACGGTATGCTCAGCATCACCCAACACGGTGGCCCGGCCTACCAGGCAGCGCTCAGCGTTGAGCTGTATCACCCAACGCTGGCTGACAAAGACATCAAACTTATGGCAACAGCCGATGCCTCGGGAGTCTATCGGGTCACACTGGATGAACCCATTTCCGGCAATTGGGAAGTTCGCCTGGAAAGCTATGACAGCCAATGGCGACTGCATAAACGACTGGATCTGAAAAGCCCATCCCAACATTGGCTGAACTGATATTGGTATGAGCAAAATACGTTGTTTTCACTGCAATGAGCCGGTTCTTTGCGGTGATGAGTTCCAGACCCGGATTAATGGTCAGCTGCAAACCATGTGCTGCCCGGGATGTCAGGCCGTCTCTCAGGCGATCATCGATGCCGGCCTGACCAACTACTATAAATTCCGCACTGAGCCGGGGAAGCGGCAGAACGCCCTGGTGCCTGATGAGCTCAGTACATTCAGCGCTTACGACCTGGATGAGGTTCAGGCTGATTTTGTGCATCAGGAAGGTGAGCTGAGTGAAGTATCCCTCACCCTGGATGGCATCTCCTGCGCTGCCTGCGCCTGGCTTATCGAGCACAAACTGCAGCACTTACCCGGTATTGCCCGGGTGTCAGTCAATACCACCACCCACAGAGCGCTGATCCACTATCAAAAAGCGGCCCTGAAACTCAGTGATATTCTGCAGGCCATCGCCCGAATAGGTTATCAGGCCGCACCTTATCAGCTGGATGAGCAGGAAGTCCGCTCCAAACGGGACGGCCGGCGTTTTCTCATCCGCCTGGGACTGGCGGGTTTTGCCACCATGCAGGTGATGATGTTCGCCCTGGCGCTGTATTCAGGTTATTTCACCGATTTGGAGCAGGAATACCGTGACTATTTTCGCTGGGTCAGCCTGATTTTTGCCGCCCCGGTGGTGTTCTACTCCGCAGTCCCCTTCTATTTCAGTGCCATACGCTCGCTGTTGATGGGTAAAGTAAATATGGATGTCGCCGTATCCATCGCTATCTGCGGCGCCTATGTCGCCAGCTGTATTGCCACCATCCAGGGCACAGGTGAGGTATATTTTGAATCCGTCACCATGTTTACCTTTTTTCTGCTGCTGGGCCGCTACTTTGAACAGAATGCCCTGCAAAAGGCATCGGTCAGTGCCAGTAATCTGCACAAACTGGTACCGCTGACCGCCCGCGTGCTCAGAAATAACAAAATTACCGAAATTCCCGCCAGACAACTGCGGCTAGGGGATGTCATTCAGGTGCGCCCAGGAGAAACCATTGCGGCTGACGGCCAGATTGCCGCCGGACACTCCAGCGTCAATGAAGCCATGCTCACCGGCGAGCAGTTGCCGGTTGAAAAACAGGCTGGCAGCGACGTGTATGCCGGTACCATCAATATAGATCAACCCATTGAAGTCGAAGTCAGGGCCCTTGGACAGGATCAGCTGGTCGCTAAAATTATTCGCCTGCAGGAATCGGCCTCCCACGCCAAACCCAGAATCGCCGAAACGGCGACCCGCCTGTCGGGCATATTCTCGACGGTGATTCTGGCGGTTGCGGCCCTCACCTGGCTGGTGTGGCATTTTTACCGGCCTGAAGATGCCTTCTGGGTCACGCTGTCAGTGCTGGTTGCCACCTGCCCCTGCGCGCTGGCACTGGCCACGCCAACCGCGGTCACCTGTGCCACGGCTCAATTGACCAAACTTGGCATCATAGTGCGCAAATCCAGCGTATTTGAAACGCTGCCGATCATCACCCGGGTGGTATTTGATAAAACCGGTACCCTCACCCATGGTGAATTGCAGTTGCATGCCTGGCAAAGTGACGCAGTGACGGATCAGCAAGCAGCACTGAATATCATTGCCCACCTTGAGCTGGGTTCGCTGCATCCCATTGCCAGAGCCTTTTCGCCATACCTCGGCCAATCGCTGGCGATGACCAATATCAGTCATCTGGTGGGGCTTGGGGTCTCGGGCACACTCGATGGCACACTTTATAAAGTCGGTCATTTCGAGTTCGCCTGCCCAGGCGCAGACCGGCCCCATTGGTATCAGCATACCGACGCCGGTCAACAGGTCTGGCTTTCCCAAAATGGCACGCCCATTGGCTGCGCCGTACTTGCCGACAGAGTCCGGCAAGACAGTGCCGACACCATCAGAGCCCTGAATCAACTGGGGATTAGCGTCAGTATTGCTAGCGGCGATCGCTCTGAGCAGGTCAACAAGCTGGCCGCAACACTCGGAGTGACAGAGGTGAACGCCGGTATGCTGCCAGCCGACAAGCTCAATTATGTTCAGTCACTGCAGCAAACCCATAAAGTGGCCATGTTTGGCGATGGCATCAACGATGCGCCCGTGCTTGCCGGCGCAGACTTGTCTGTGGCCATGGGCAGTGGCACAGCGATTGCCAAAAACAGCGCGGATACCATTTTACTTGGCGATCATCTGTGCCGATTTGTACAGGCCGTCAGGATTGCCCGCGCCACCCGCCGCATCATCTATCAAAACCTGTACTGGGCGCTTGGGTACAATGTGCTTATTCTGCCACTGGCAGTCACCGGCCATGTTTATCCCTATATTGCCGCACTGGGCATGTCTGCCAGTTCGTTGATAGTAGTATCCAACAGCCTTCGTCTTTTAAGGATGAGTCCATGAGCATTATTTACGTCCTGATCCCCATCGCCATGCTGTTTGTGCTGATCGCCTTTGGCATTTTTTTCTGGGCGGTGAAAAACGATCAATTTGAAGATTTGGAGAAACACAGTGCATCGATTCTGTTCGATGAAGATCAGCCGCAGCCGCCAACAGTAGACGACAATCAACAACAGGACGGAAAGTCATAGTGGAATATACCTTGAGCGGCGCACTCCTGGTGGGGCTGATGGGCGCCGGGCATTGTTTTGGCATGTGTGGCGGTCTGGTCGGCGCCCTGTCCGGGCAAATCCCGCTGGCTCCCGGGCGCAATCAGCTGGCGCAGATCCTGCTGTACCAATTCAGTTACAACGGCGGCCGCATACTGAGTTACACCCTCGCCGGAGTGCTCTGTGGTGCCCTTGCCGGAGGCATTGGCCTGCTGTTTTCCATCGACAATTATCTGATCGTACTGCGTCTGTTTGCCGGCGTGATGATGATTGTCACCGGCCTGTATATCGCCAAATTCTGGTTTGGACTGGTTAAAGTGGAGGCTGCGGGTAAATGGCTGTGGCGTTACATCCAGCCCTGGGCGCAGCGTTTTGTGCCCATGCGTTCCCCCTTGCAGGCTCTTGTTGCGGGCATGCTGTGGGGATGGCTGCCCTGCGGTCTGGTGTACAGCATGCTGACCTGGGCGGTTGCCAGCGGCAATCCTCTTGAAGGGGCATTGATCATGGCAGCATTTGGTGTTGGCACCCTGCCCGCACTGATTGGTGCTGGTGTTGCCACCAAGAATTTGGCACTATGGCTACAAAGCAAAGCTGTTAGAATAATCAGTGGATTAGCATTAATTGGCATGGGAATTCAGACTATCCTTGTGGGTGTTGGTCAGCTTGGCTAGCCCCCTTGGGTCGATATGGTTTACCATATGTCGGTTAATTAAGTTTGGGTATCAATATGACAATAGAACAAAGCAAACATCGCCGTCCCGCAATCGGTGGATGTGCCATTCATTGCCATGATTGCAGCATGGGTGCTTTGTGTATCCCCTTCACGCTGAACAACCAGGAGTTGGATCAGCTGGATGATATTATCGAGCGGAAAAAACCTATCCAGAAGGGTGAGCAGATCTTCAAATCCGGTGATCCGCTGAAGTCACTGTTCGCTATCCGCAGCGGCACAGTGAAAAGTTACACCATTACCGAGCAGGGCGACGAACAGATCACTGGCTTTCATCTGGCCGGTGATGTGATTGGCTTCGACGGCATTCAGGGCCAGGCACACCAGAGCTTTGCACAGGCACTGGAAACGGCCATGGTGTGTGAAATTCCGTTCAATACCCTGGATGATCTGGCTGGCTCTATGCCCAAGCTGCGTCAGCAATTGATGCGCCTGATGAGCACAGAGATTGTCAGCGATCAGGAAATGATTTTGCTGCTCAGCAAGAAGAATGCTGAGGAGCGTCTGGCCGCCTTCATCAATAACCTTGCCAGCCGTTATGCCAATCGGGGCTTCTCTGCCAGGGAATTCCGTCTGACCATGACCCGCGGTGATATCGGCAACTATCTGGGACTTACAGTAGAAACCATCAGTCGTTTGCTGGGACGTTTCCAGAAAGCCGGCATGATTGAAGTCAAAGGTAAGTACATCACTATTTTGGACTTTGATCAGTTGAATCAGCTGGCCGGTAACAACCGTATCGCCCGCTGAGGCGAGCTTTCCCCGCCGGTTTTGACTCAGCTCAATACCGGTTGGGGAATAAGGTCTCATGATAGAAACATCACGTTGAGATAAGGAATGTGTTATGAGGGAATATCAAAAACTGTTGGTAGTGATTGATCCCACTACTGAAGATCAGGCCGCTCTGGCCCGGGCGGTAGAGCTTGCGCAGCACAGCAATGCCGCCATCACTGTGTTCCTCTCTATTTTTGACCTCTCCTATGAGATGACCTCCATTCTCTCCAGTCAGGAGCGGGAAGCCATGCGCCAGGGCGTTATCGATCAGCGCACCGCCTGGCTTGAAGATATCATCGCGCCCTACAAAAGCCGTGGCCTGAGCATAGACACCAAGGTGATTTGGCATAACCGGCCGTTCGAGAGCATTATCCAGTTTGCCATTGAAGGTGATTACCACCTGATTGTGAAAGCGACTCACGAACATGACAAACTCAAGGCGATCATTTTTACGCCCACCGACTGGCACTTGCTGCGTAAAGCGCCCATGCCGGTGTTAATGGTCAAAGAGCATGAATGGTCCAAGCGTGGCAAAATCCTGTGTGCCGTGAATGTGGCGACCGAAGATGCCGACCACGATTCTCTGAACGAAAAGATCATCAAGCACGGGCTGGATCTGGCCAAAAAGTTCAATGCCGAGCTGCATCTGGTCAACGGCTACCCGGGTACGCCGGTCAATCTGGCGATTGAATTGCCTGATTTCGATGCCAACAACTTCACCGCTTCAGTGAAAATGCAGCATGAACAACGGGTTGACTATCTGGCTGAAACCTTTGGCATCGATCCAGCCCATTGTCATGTGAAAGAAGGTCTGCCTGAGGATGTCATTCCTGAGCTGGCAACTGAGCTGGATGCCGAGCTGGTGATCCTGGGCACCATCGGCCGCACAGCGCTGTCGGCAGCGTTGATTGGTAACACTGCAGAGCATGTTATCGACAGCCTGAACTGCGATTTGCTGGCGATAAAGCCCGCTGGCTACAAGTCGCCACTGGCGACGGAATAATTCGCCCACGCCAGCGGCCAAGGCTTTACCCGGCCTGCGTAAGCTGGAATAATACGCGCCCTGTCACTTTGGAGTCACCGGGCGCTTTTTTTATGTCTGTAGAAATGCCACACGAAATCAATCCAGAGCTGTTGGAAGACGGCCTGAGCAAGAAACAAATTACCCGCATGAACAAGCTTCAGAAGCGCCTGCGCCGTGAAGTCGGCAGTGCGATTGCGGACTACAACATGATCGAGGAAGGCGATCGGGTCATGGTCTGTCTGTCAGGTGGCAAAGACAGCTACGCCATGCTGGATATTCTGCTGAATCTGCAGCAGCGCGCACCGGTCAGCTTTGAACTGGTGGCCGTCAATCTGGATCAGAAGCAACCCGGCTTTCCGGAAGATATTCTGCCAGCCTATCTGGACTCTCTGGGCGTGGCTTACCACATTCTGGAAAAAGACACTTACTCAATCGTTAAAGAGAAGATCCCTGAAGGCAAAACTACCTGCTCGCTGTGCTCACGCCTGCGCCGTGGCACCCTGTACGGCTTTGCCCAAAAGATTGGCGCCACCAAAATCGCCCTGGGTCACCACAGGGATGACATTATCGAGACCCTGTTCCTCAACATGTTCTTCGGCGGCAAGATGAAAGCTATGCCACCTAAGCTGCTGTCTGACGACGGCGCCAATCTGGTGATCCGCCCGCTGGCTTACTGCAGAGAGAAAGATATCGCCGAATACGCCCAGTTGAAGCAATTCCCGATTATCCCCTGCAACCTTTGCGGCTCGCAGGAGAACCTCAAGCGTAAAGCCGTCAAGGATATGCTGAAAAGCTGGGACAAGCAGTTCCCCGGCCGTATTGAGACTATCTTTACCGCCATGCAGAACACCGCCCCCTCTCAGGGTGTGGACCGCGAGCAGTTTGATTTCATCAGCCTCAAACGTGACCCCAACGCCAAACCATCCGGCGAAGTGGCTGAGGCGGATCTGCCTGCCTTTGATTTTATGGATGTTGCCAACTCAGGTCATATCGATCTGGATGCGGCGACCCGGATTGATGTGGTCAACACCTTTACGCCTTAATTGCCGGCAACTGTCCCATCACCTGAAATTCCGCCATTGAGCGACTGCACTTCAGCTATAAAAAACCCGCCATCGGCGGGTTTTTTAATGGGATTATTCGACCCAGGGGCTTATCACCTCAGGGGCGACAGAGAATGTAAGTCGGGTCAACCGGGAAATCTGCTCTGCCGACAATGACCATTCGCCACTGATCCGAAATTCGTCGTAGCCTTTCTCCTGCGTCAACACCACTCTGGTATCCGCTGGCAGGGTAAATTTCAGGCCCTTAATGGCGTCATGAAAGTATCTCATGGGAAATCCCTTCATTGCCCCCTGCATGCCGTCCATCTCCCGGTAAAGCTGCTCCAGCGTCGCCTGATCATATTCCGCTCTGGGGGACCTGGCGCGAATTTGCACCGCCAGACCGCAATTGGCAGCATCTCCTTCAACCTGCAGGTTAACCAGTGCCCGTTGCTGTTTGAGCTCCTCATCATAAGGCAGATATAAACGCTGAGTCCGGGTGAAGGACAGTGGCACGCTGCTGCGCTCAGTAGTAATGGATGCACTTTGCAAAGTACAGCCCTGCTGGCGCGGCACACTGAATGTTAATTCGGTAAGTTGATAATTATCCTTGTACATCAACTTCATACGGGAATAGAAATCCTCGTATCTGAGTGATACCTCGGCCGCATTAACCGCCACAGACACAGTGAGACAGAGCAACACTGCGGCAGTAAACCCCTTAACCTGCATGAAAATCGTCCCTAAGAATTTTTGGTTGTCAGCAACTCACTGTTATGCTGCAACATCTGCAGCAGCTCCTCAATATACTCTTCCTGACGCTCAGAGTAGTTCACCAGTCCATAAACCAGATCTTTGGCCTTGGGTCGACCACCTTCTGAACGGATATCAGCGCGAATGGCACGAAACAATTGATAAGCACCGTTGGTGTTGAGGTTGTTGAGGTAAGAGCGCACCGAGGCATCCACCGAATCAAATCGGGCCACTTCGTGACTCATGCCGTCATTACGCGACAGCGGCACCAGCCCACACCCCTTCTTAAAACACCACTGTCCGAAGAAATTCAGCCCTTCTTTGGCAAACCGGGAACTGCCCCAGCCGGTTTCGTTGGCCGCCTGAATAAGCACCATATTTTCCGGCACCACGTCAACCCGGCGCAGCAGTCGCTCCAGCGTGTCGGTATCGATAACCCTGATAGTCAGCTGATATTTTTCAGCCAATTCACCAATCTGATATGACTCAGCGTCGGTCAGCTTATGCCCTTGCTTAAGCTGTCCATAAACGGTTTTAACAAATGCCCGCTCTTTGGCAATAAGTGCGTTCTGCTCACGGATTTTGGGGCGCAGGAAATCAAAAAATGCCTGCTTTTTTTCACGCACATCTGCAATGGCGGAAAAATCGGGTAACTGTGCCGTATCCTCAGGCAAAGGATTGACGACCAGCATATCAACCTCAGCCGTTCCTTCACCCCCAACGGGCAACAATACGACACGTAATCCGTAAATGGTGACCACAACCAGCGCAAATGCCAGTATCAGATTTCCAAATCGACCTGTTTTCAATCAACTACCTTTTCAAAATCACATAATTACCGCAACGGTAACATAAAATATGGCTGCGCATTATATGATATCGAAGGCCTTTCACAAATTTTCTTCCTGTAAAAGCCGCATTATCATGTAAACTTACCGGGATTTATTTCGGGAACAGTTAACCCCTTCAAGTAAGCATCAGGAAGACATATGCTTTCACAATTTAAGGATTCAAAACTCGCCGGACGCTCACGGGTAGTGGCAATCGGCGGCGGCCACGGATTGGGCCGGGTGCTTTCCAGCCTGTCTTTTCTCGACGAAGGCCTGACCGGCATAGTCGCCACCACAGACAACGGCGGTTCAACCGGCCGGCTTCGGGAAACCGAAGACTGTATTGCCTGGGGTGATCTGCGCAACTGCCTGTCACAGGTAGCCACCCGCCCTTCTATCGGCTCCTTGCTGTTTGAATACCGCTTCAATGGTGATACGCCATTGGGGGGGCACAATCTGGGCAATTTAATGCTGCTGGCGCTGGATCAGCTGTGTGTGCGTCCGCTGGAAGCGGTCAATCTCATTCGCAATATGCTCAATATCAAGCCCAGGATCATCCCTATGTCTGAGCAGCCCACCCATCTGGTGGCGCTCAGCAGCGACGGCCAGCAGATAGTGGGAGAACTCAATGTTGATGCCATGAGTGAGCCGCCCATGTCACTGCAGCTGGAACCACAGGTATCCGCCACCTGCGAAGCCTGTGAAGCCATCCGTAACGCCGAAGTGGTGCTGTTTGGCCCCGGCAGCTTCTATACCAGCCTGATGCCGGTGCTGCTGACGGACGGTATTCGCACTGCACTGTCACAAACCCAGGCCAAAGTGGTGTTTATCGACAATATCGATGCCGAGCATTCACCGGCAGCTAAGCTCAACCTGCAGCAGCGTCTGGACTTTTGCCAGAGTGCGCTGGGCCTCAACGTGATAAGCCATGTGTTGTGCCATGCTGATGAGCCCAGGGATGAAGGTCTGCTTCATTACCGACCACTGAACTCCTCATTCCAGCCCGGCCGTCACGATACCCGCGCACTCGCCGGTGCGCTGGCGGAAATATTGTCAGGCAATTAATCATTGAAAAATGCCCGGACACAGGTCCGGGCATTTTCGCAATCGCGTTAGTTAATCAGGTTCAATGCTCAACCAAAGAATCCAGCCCAGACAATTGCAGAGTCAGTCAGTACGAGGCCTGCGCTGCCCTATCGCTACTTTGCCAGTAACAAATCCCCGGCGATTGGCACATAAGTGGATGACGCGTTTATTAAAGACGCCGCCGTCAGGCCATCAACCCCGTACACTTCGACCTCAGTATTGAAATCATTCACCAGCTTTCTGGCAAGCAGATCAAAATCACCATCACCGCTGGCCAGCACCAGTACATCGGACTCCCTGCCCAGCTCCATGGCATCTATGGTGATACCCACATCCCAATCACACTTGGATGAACCATCGACCCGCTGAATATAGGGCTTTAACTTCACCTCAAAGCCTATCGCCCGCAAAATGTTCTGGAACTGCTGCTGTTTGGCATCCCCCCGATCACTGGCATAGGCGATTGCCTTCACCACTTGCCTATCATGGGTCGCCCTTCGCCAGAACTCGTTGTAATCGAACGAGCACCCAAACGCCTGGCGGGTGGTGTAATAGATATTCTGCACATCGACCAGAATCGTGACTTTTTGCATGAGTGCCCTTACCGCGGTGTTCCAACCCAATACCACCAGAGATAGTTCCCCCGGGTGATGATTATCCGAAATGATACCTGAATCCTTCAATCAAGGCTTTGAATACTGGCCTGAACTGAAGCTCGGAAGCACGGAAGCACGGAAGCACGGAAGCACGGAAGCACGGAAGCACGGAAGCATGGAAGCTAACTGATTAACTCATCCCACAACAGTTAATCAGGGGTTGATCATAGAGAGGGTATTTCGCCCCAAAACCCACTGCTGACGCACAGGGATAGATATTGATTCAGACCACACAGGCGTTAACTGAGAAGTTTTAACTCTCACCAAAGTCTGCCTGGGCCTGGCTGGTTTCGTCGCCCTGCAACTGCAGCAATTACCGAAAAAACCGCTAACACTCAAAAAAGCAGCCGAATTGTGATACATGGCATATTACTGTTTATCTTAACAATTTACACACCTATGGGTATCAATTAGAATTTTTTTGCGCCGACAGTTCGGCAAGTTTTTCTTCCTGTTCTTATGCCTGATGAGCTGACTGACACAATGAAACGTCTGGAAAATCATTTCGAAAATTTGCTGTTTAAATCCCGCTGGCTGCTGGCCCCGTTTTTCGTTGGTCTGGTCATTGCGATAGGCGTGCTGTTTCTTAAGTTTGGTATGGAGCTCATTAACCTCTTTGCCATCGTATTTGTCGGCGGCGAGGGCCACCCCATCCTCAGCATCCTGACCCTGGTGGACACTGCACTGCTGGCCAGCCTGTTGCTCATCATTGCCTTTAGCGGTTATGAGAACTTCGTGTCCAAATTTGGCCCGGAGGATCATGAAGACCGGCCTGTATGGATGGGCAGTGTGGGTTTTGCCGATCTGAAACTCAAACTTATCGGTGCCATTGTCGCCATCTCCAGCGTCGAGCTGTTAAAAACCTTTCTGGATACCGACAACTTCTCCAGCGACGTGCTGGCCTGGAAAGTAGCAATCCACCTCACCTTCGTCACCTCAGGTGTACTGTTTGCCCTCACCGACTTCATCGCCAGCAAATCCAAAAGCAGCAAAAAGTGACGCCTAAGCGGCCATTACCGCAATTCGGTTCGCCGACCGCATTTACATTCAAAAGGCTCCCACGGGAGCCTTTTTAGTAAACTTTGCCAGCCTGAAATAGGCCAACAGTTCCTCTTGCTAACACGTTTTGGGACAAGAGTTACTTTGAATAACGCTCCACTTAGCGCTGCTAGCCTGGCTGAAACCCGCCTACAGTGTCTTGTTCGGAGCACCTCTCAGAATGGATGGCATGGCGTTCCTTGGTGATAGCACATTTGCCAATTACCTGAGTTCATTGTCCAAATTGAACAACGCTTTGAATATGATGGCTCAGTGTCACCTCTTTTTTTGAGTATTGCTCGGTAGAGTATCTGAACGCACTCATCACCCAATCTTCTAACCTCATAGCTATCTGCTGCAATTTCAGGAGCATCTTCACCAGGAAGGCGCGTCAACACCTCTGATTTACCAAATTGATTTCCGGCCGCACCGATTTCAATAAAGTCATCAGCAATTAGCTTTTGAAGCTCAACTGCTGACGAACGAGTACTAGAACGAAACAAATATTCTTCTAAGGCGATTATTACGGAGTGTAAATCTTCCATCTAACCCTCGGGTGCTTTCTAACGCCCTGCTAAGGGGTGAGCGACGTAATACCGATGCCGCCGCATACCACCTTAATCACTATATTCAACGCACAGAAAAAATGCCACGCGTTGCGAATCCCTCTTGAGCAGTTTGTTATGTTTTGGAGACGTAGCCCACCAAAAATGCAAAAGCCGCTGCAACAACTAATTTACCCCACTCATTGTTCATTTTTACAACAGAATCAAGTAATTTTGACTTATGCCGAATATCTTTAATGGTTAACCAAGCAAGCTTGGAGCTCTCAATCACGCTGGGCTTACAACCCAAACCATAAATACTCGTACACCTTATGTACATAAGGAAAGTTTTAACACAACTTAGAATTAGTTTTTCAGTAATATCATCTGGGTGTAACGAGTGATATAAAACAATATTTTTTTCAGTACGACTATGTAACTCTGACTTATATGGGTACATCATTACAGAGATCGCACCATTTGCCGACTGAGAAAAAACTAAACAAGCTCCACTTTCATCATAGTGTTTGATCGACTTCTTGATTTCACATTGTTCTGTAACTTCGGTTTTTCTCTCAATAACCCCAATAAGGTTGGAACATGAGGTTAATTGTACGGTTTGATAATTTTCCATAGTTGAGCCTTGTTTACAAAACAAACGAAACGGATACTTAGACTCCTTCAACTGTTCAATAAACATCGAACAAGTATCACTAATTTTTGGCTTAGCTGAAAACGTCCAGTTCAATCGCCTTCTTCGCAATTCAAAAGTTCGACTAGCTAACCTTTTGCTTTCTTTATCTATTGTTTTGCGCATTTACTACCTTAAAAACATAACGCCCGGCACAGCGGCGAGGTAAATCTGGCGGCGAATTTGCGAATGCAAATTTGGTGACAGATTTGCCGAGTCCGTCTGCTGCCGCTTGTTATGCGATTGACCTATTAATTAGACCATATCATCCATCTTTCTCTGTGCGCCAATCCTTGATAAAACGATATAGCCAGACAATGCTCCCACCTAAAAACCCCAAGAAACACATTAAAAATATACGGCCAACATCCACATCCGAAAAATCTAAGATCGATTTTGATGACCTAAATTCACCATAGACAGCAAACAGAAGAGGCAACACTGCACCAATTATTGGAGCAATCCAATTTGGAAGATCGATCCTTGGATACATATTAATATGCCCGACCTAAAAATTAATATTGCGCATAACATTTGTATTGTGCGCATGCGCATTTTCTCACCTCTGACCACTTGGCAAAATCTCGCGCAACCCGCTGTTTTTTTTAGATTGATTTTTAACCTAGCAAAAATCACCTTGGGTG
>NZ_JBOZWP010000033.1:0-17888 GCF_050865035.1 Shewanella sp. GXUN23E
GCATTTCTCTCAAAGGGAACCACCCTTAGTCATTCAATGCGCCTTGAATCAGCATCCCTGACACGCTCTGAATTGATCAAACTATTAATGAAGTTGGTATTAAATCAATTTGTCAGTGCGGCGTGGCGGTCTAACGGCATTAGCTGATAACAGGCGGGTGTTTAGGCCAGTGCCTGGGATTGACCACTGGGCAATGACTCTTCACCTTTGTGTCTGCAGCTTGGCGTCTGTCGCTCAGTGTTTGCTGCCCGGTATCTATTAGCCGGTATCTATTACGTCGCGTTTACCCTTGAGCGTTAATCGGTAGAGGTTAATCTCTCATGTCTTAATGTCTAGTCTCTAACTGCCAGATGTTTAACAGCATAAGTTTAATGCGCTGTGCTGGACGTGCTGTATCCCAAGCTGTGTCTGTCACGCATGACCAGCCTGTGAGTAGATGTGTTGCAGAATAATCCGAAGCCGCGTGCCCTTAAGTGTTGGTTTTTAAGGGCACGCTTTCAAAAGCTTAAGTCATCTCTGGTTTAAGCTATTTCTTGTCTGTTTTGGGCGTCTTTTCCGGCTGTTGCCTGGGGGCAACCCCATGGGGAAGATACTTGCGTGTTGCTTTCAACTCCGCCAGATAGGGGCCGGCGTGAAGCTTGTCAGGCCAGTTAATCAACATCATTGCCAACACGTTTCTGTGTTCTCCCAATGCCAGATCAGGATTTCCCCTTGGCGAGGGTATAATGCGCTCCTGGGCATTGAATGACTTCACTATGGCTTCTCGGGTCAGGCTCACCACCCGGTGATCCGTTTGCCCGGCAAGCAGAAAGCTGATGCCAACTTCAGCGATGATATCGGGTGTCGCGTCGTTCAGTATTCGCTCCAGGTTGCGGTCGAAGTAGTCCAGGATCCAGGCAAACTCTTTGGCGCTGACTTGTTGTTGATAATACTCACTGGCAGCAAACACAAAATGAGTCATGCCATAGATTTTATTGCGAAACTGCGCCTTGCTCAGTTTGTCATCGGCATTATCCGGGTAGGTTTCCCTGAACGCCTGCTTGTAGGCTTCCCGGTAATCGCCCACGCCCAGTTGCTTCGCCCAATACACATAGTTAATAAGCTGTGCTGCCCAGGATTCGATCATCGCCCTGTCTGTCAGGCCCGTTTTCAGATCCTGTTTTTTCAGGGCCTTGATCATTTTGTCATGGCAGGGGCCGGTTAACCCAAATTCGTCGATGCGACTGCCATAGCGCAGTAATACATCGGTGTAGAACAGAAATTCAGGAAAAGGTTGCAATGCTTTTTTACGTGCCTTGGCGCGGGGACCTTTGCCCAGCTCACTGATGGCGTCAAGGGAAGCTTGCTGAACAAAGCCGGGATCGTCCAACTGACAGGCGTACCAGGATTGTGCATTGGTCACGGCATAAAGGTCGACCAGCGCGCTGTTGGCATATTTGTCATCACCTGTCATCCGAAACAGGCGAATACCATAATGGCCTTGCACCCTGGGGGGCAGTTGATACAGGTGATCTTCCAGATTTTGCTGGATTAACGTGGCCACCTGACGTTGTGATTCGGTGGCGGGCTGTGCCCAGCCGAGTGGGGACAATACGGCCATTGCCAGCAGACAAGTCCGGAATTTAATCATTCTTTTTCATTCTCCCGATGATGGTTGCCGGCTCTGCCGGCAGATGAAGTTGTTCGCTTAACACCTGCGCCAGGGTATGCAGTGGCTCGTTAATTAACAGGGCCTGATACGCTTTTGCCGGTGACAAACGGGATTCAGTTTGTTCTAGGACGATTTCTGCCAGCGCCTGATACCACAGTGGCAGGTAATATTGAGGCCCGGTTTCGGCCAGTGCAGAGAAGCCAAACTCTGCTTCTGCGGCCTTTTCCCAGTGAGCGCCAAAGCTTGTTTCAAACCAGATTGGTGCAAGTTGAGCCACGTCGGAGAGGGGCGTGCCGGTGCTCAGTATCAACGCCAGTTTGGCGCGAAAAACACCCAGTTGTTTGGCGTAGCGATCGGTCAGCGCCAATCTGCTGTCCGCAGGTTGCAACAGTACCGAATTAAGCTGCTCCATCAGCCAAAGTGACAGCCAGCGGCGGCCAACGTCGCTGAGACCATCTTTGTCTGTGGCCAGATAATGCGGCTGACTGAATGACAACGTCGCGATCGCGCTGGCCAGTTGCTCAACCGATCTGTCCAGTTCACGCTGGCTGTCTATATGGGACGGCAGCATCAATAGCACTGTGCCAAACTGACGGCCTGCGACCGGTTTTTCCAGACTGTAGGTTTGCAGCCGATTGTCTTCTGCCAGATGGACCTGTCCCAATAATCTGCCCTGGTGCCAGAATCGGTAAATCATGGGCTGAGGCTCATCATAACTCAACCCCAGTTGCTCAAAGGCCGGCGCTAACAGGGAGATAAGGGCATAGGGGGTTAATGACTCAAAGCTGGCCTTGGGCAGGGCCTTCAACTGACGACCGATATCCCAGGGGGCGACACTGATATTGCGGGTCTGAGTATTCAGAAATGCCATAACCAGTGACGGCGAGCTCAGGAATTCATCTTTCAGCCTGAATGAAGCGTAATCGGGCCAGCCATTGAGGGTTGCCTGAGTTTGTCTGAGCCGGTGGATTTCATCCAGTGCCTCCCGGGTGCGTCCGGCCGAGCGGATCTGGAATGCCTGCCAGACCTGAGCCCGGCAATCAGACTTGTCCTGCTGCAACAAATATCGGGCAATCTGCCTGTCGATTGAGTCGGTTGGATCACCTGGGGCAAGCTGGCACTGCGAATTGGCCACCTCAAGATGCATCTGACCACTGCCCAGCGCGTGTTTAACCGCAGCCTGGGCGGTGTGCAGCTTTGCTTTCTCATCCGGGGACAGCCGGTTTTGCCTGAGCTGCTCAAGCCGCTCACCCATTACTTTGATGGCGGGCTGACTGTTTTGTGAAAATGCATCAAGCAATTCAGGCAGATCGCCGGAGATCAGCAGATTATCCAGCAGATCTGCCAGATGCAGCTGACATTGAAGTAACTGATTTTTTTCATCATTACCCACCAGAGGGCGAAAGTAATCCAGTTGCTGGTTGATATTGAACAGCGGCAGTAGCCGGGATTCCAGCTCATTTGCCGCCTGAGCGGATGACAGTGTCGAAAGGCCGTCAAGTGATAACTGCGGCATCGCCTTGCAGCGGGCGACCAGCAGTTCTACAGGAGAGACTGTGGCGGCCGAAGCCGCCATCAGATTAGTCGTCAGCAGCGCTGCTAAAATGGGTTTTCGCATACGCGACCCGCTCTTCCACTGACATGGGTTTGCCGCTTAAGGCTTCAACGTGTTTGAGTCTTGGCAGGATGCCGCGACCATTGGCGATTTGGATAGCCAGCCCCGGACGGGCGTTAAGTTCCAGCATCAACGGGCCGCGGCGCTGATCCAGCACCATATCGGTTCCCAGATAGCCCAGCTCACACATCTCATAGGCGCTGGAGGCGGTGTGCATCAGGGTATCCCAGTGGGGTACCTGAATATCCGTCAGTTTCAGCCCGGTATCCGGATGAAACTCGATCGGTTGGTTGAATTGCACCGCGCGCAGACCTTTACCGGTTCCCAGATCAATACCCACGCCCACGGCGCCCTGGTGCAGGTTGGCTTTGCCGTCTGACGCGCTGGTGGACAGGCGCAGCATGCCCATCACGGGAAAGCCCTTGAACACAATCAGGCGAATGTCCGGCACCCCTTCATAGCTGTAGCCGTCAAACACAGGATCGAACTCAATCAGGCCTTCGATGATAGCCACATCAGGTTTACCGCCGAGGGAAAACAGGCCACTTAAGGTATTGGACACGTGGCGCTCAATTTCTGATGGAGTCACTTCGGTGCCACTGGGCTTGAAGAGGCGGCCATTTTCAACATGGGTGATCACCAGAATCCCTTTACCGCCGGAGCCCTTGGCGGGCTTGATCACAAAGCCGGTGCGACCTTTGATCATTTCCGGCAGACGGGCCACTTCATGTTGCTGGCTGATCACGCCTATCAAATCCGGCACGGCAATGTTGTTGGCCAGTGCCAGTTGTTTGGTGGTCAGCTTGTCGTCCACCCGCTTGTAATATTTGCGGGGGTTATAGCGCGCAATATAGTCAATATTGCGCTTATTCATCGACAGCACGCCTGCTTTACGCAGTTGCCATGGCCAGGCGAAATTCATATTACTCTCCTGCCAACGGCTTGAAGCGTTTCAGCTCCAGCAATTTGTAACCTGTGTACTGACCCATCAAAAGCACCAGCGCCAGGATCACCAGGTGAATACCCAGGAAATTGAATACCCAGTGCTGCACCCAGGTGGCGCTCATCGCCAGGTAGGCGAGGGTGGCGACCAGCAGGCTGCCGCCGCCCTGAACCACCACTTCCTTGGCACCTTCCTCTTCCCACAGGATGGACATACGTTCAATGGTCCAGGCCAGAATAATCATCGGGAAGAAGGTGATGGTCAGGCCTTCGCTCAGCCCAAACTTGTACGACAGAATGGTGAATAGGCCAATAATGCCGATCACCACAATAATCACCGCCGATATTCGCGAAATAAGCAGCAGGTTCAGCCGTGACAGGTAAGAGCGGATCATCAGACCGAAGGCAACAATCAGCAAAAAGCCGACCAGACCGGTGAGCAGGGTGGTTTGAATAAAGGCCAGTGCAATCAGCACGGGCATAAAAGTGCCAGAGGTTTTGATACCGATAATCACCCGCAGGAATACCACCATCAGCACGCCCACAGGGATCAGCAGAATCCCTTTGAACAGGCTTTGCTCTTCCAGTGGCAGCTGATACAGGGAGAAGTCCCAGGCATCCTGATTTTTCATCAGATCGATGGAGGTCGCCAGGGCGCTTCGGGTGTCTTTGAGCATAGAGAAACTCACCTGCGAGTTGACACCGCCCACTACATCCAGCACTGAGTTGCCGTCACGTTCCCACAGCAGCAGACTGTCAGGGCGGCCTTCTTTACCACTGACCACATCGAACAGATGCCATTGTCCCTTGTCATAAACCTCAGCCAGAGGCACCAGAGATTGACGACGACGCTGATCTTCCAGATACAGGCCGTTGACTTCATGGGCGGCAATGCCCTTGTCGTGCAGCATGCGGACAAACAGCTTGGTTGGGCTGTTGCCGGACAGCAGCAGCTCAACATTCTGGCTGCGATTGGTGGCACTCAGGGTTTGCATCAGCTGACGGGCAAAGCTCAGATTACCGGCGCTGCGGGCCCAGGCTTCTTCAATCACCTGCTCAGCGGCGGTTTTCTCGGTGGCCGGCCAGATATAGGGCTCTGGCTGAGCCGGGGTATCAGCGGCGATCAGTTCGTCTTTGCCGGAAGGCACCAGCGTCAGCTTGTAATAGATATCCTGCTGGCCATTGGCGGCGCGGGTCGACCAGATGGCGCGGCGACTGCCGTCCACGTCGGTTACGCTCAGACCATAGCCTGGGGAGGAGGCGTTTTCAGTGAGAATGTCAAACGCCGGATCGTTGGGCAGCGACAGTGACACTTCCGCCGGTTCACCTGTGCCGACAAAGCTGACTTTGGCATCCAACGCCCAGCTTTGTACCTGTTTGCCCGGCAGGAACGGCACATTGTGTTCCATGCCACGATAGACACTGGCGCCAATACCCAGAATAAACAGCAGGGCGACCAGCAGATAAAAGGGTTTACGGGACTGCATTATTGCTCCTTGTCGCTGGCTGGGACCTGGGGCTTACCGTTGATGTAGCTTTGGCTGACATCGACTACGGCAATATCTTTCATAAATTTACGGCCCAGCAACAGCGGGTACTCCAGATGGCTGCGATCAGTCAGGTTCAAGTCTGTCTCGGCGGCATATTTGCCGATTTTCAGGTGAGCGCGGATCACTGGACGACGGTCATCAGTGCCATCGGCGTCCTGCTTGATACGCACAAAACGCTCGACTTTTGATTCGAAGGTCTGGGCTGGAGCATTTTCGCCTTTGGTCTGTATGTCGAATCTGACCCATTGATTGCCATCGCGTTCAAACAGGATGATATTGCGGGCGTCGATGGAGGAGGATTCGGCACCTGTGTCGATACGGGTGTTGAAGTAGCTTTTGAACTCCTCAACAAATACATATTCGACTTCACCCAGCAGGAATTTATCTCCCAGGGTTTCAGGACATTTTCCCGGTACCTCAACTACCTGTGTTTCAACCCGGGCGGGATCGGGCTGCGACAATTGTTTTTCCATCGCCTGCAGCTGCTGCTGCAGTTGTGTCAGCGCTGCCTGGTTGTCGGCACTGGCGGCAGACACCTGAGTCAGCAGCACCTGATTGTTGGCGATCAATGCCGCCTCAAGAGCCTGTGCATCCACAGGCTCGGGGCGATTGGCTGATTGTTGGTTAAGGGCACAGCCGGACAGCAGTGTGGCGGCCAGGGCCAGGGTGTATCTGGGCTTGAGCATAGTCGTTACCATGTTATTGTTGCAAAGCCAGCAGGCTTATTCATTGGACGGCTTTTTTCGGGCAATGATAATGGCACGTTTGGGTGCCTGATACCCTTCGACGGTACGGGTAATATCCTGAGGATCAAGATAATCGACCAAAGACTCGTTGGGCATCCATTCAGTTGTCCGCTGCTCGGCGAGGGACGTGACATCCACATCGACACAGCGTACATCTTCAAAATCACATTTTTCCAGCCAGCGGATTAACGCCGGCACGGAGGGCAGATACCAGACATTATTCATTTTGCCGTAGCGGTCTGCCGGTACCAGTACGGTATTTTCATCACCATCCACTACCAGTGTTTCCAGTACCAGCTCGCCATTGTCTTTGAGCTGATCTTTCAATTGCAGCAGATGATCTATGGGTGAGCGCCGGTGATACAGCACACCCATGGAGAATACGGTATCGAATGCATCCAGCGGCGGCAGCTCCTCGATTCCCAAAGGCAGCAGGTGGATTGGCAGGTCCTGACCAATCAGGCGCTTGACCGCTTCAAACTGACATAAAAACAGTGCCGATGGGTCAATGCCCACAACCTGTTGCGCGCCTTCGCCGAGCATCCGCCACATGTGGTAACCGCTGCCGCAACCGACATCCAGCACGGTACGGTATTTCAGTGGCGAGATATGGGGCAAAACCCGATCCCATTTCCAGTCACTGCGCCACTCGGTATCGATATGAATGCCGTGAATGTGAAACGGGCCTTTGCGCCAGGGTTTGAGCAGTCCCAGCAGGTTTTTCAGCTTTTCCTGCTCTCCCTGACTCAGCTGCTCACCACTGCCGACAGTGACACTGTGTTGCAGATCCAGCTTATCCGGCTGAGGAAACTTAAGTTTAGCCAGCACCTTTTCCCATTTGGGCAGGTTGCCGTGTTTATGTTCTCTTTGCCATTGCCCCAGAATGGCGGGCATGGTTTCCAACCAGTGTTGCAGGTTGGAGTCGGCGATTTGCTTGTAAAAAGAGCTGAAACTGATCACTTGATAGCCACCATAGAGGCAAAATTGAAACACTGAAACCACGGGCTGACATGACGGAACCCTATATCAGTCAGGCGTTTTTCGTGCAGTGACAGCGGATCGGGTCGCATTACATTTTCCAGCGCGCTGCGTTTCTGACTGATCTCCAGTTCGCTGTAGCCATTGGCGCGTTTGAAGTCCAGATGCTGGGCATCCAGCAACTCCTGTATGGCGGGATCTTCAAAGCGCAACTTTTCAGACAGTACCAAAATGCCACCCTTGTTCAAACCCTGAAAGATTTTCTCAAGTAGCTGTTTTCTGTCGTCCGGCGGCAAAAACTGCAGGGTAAAGTTGAGTATGACCATGGAAGCATTACTGATATCCACATCGCGGATATCCCCCAGCAGCAGCTCGACATGAGTATCGCTGACATAAGCTGACAGATTTTCGCGGCAGCGGTTAACCATAGATTCACTGTTGTCGACGGCGACAATTTCACAGTCACGACCGTCAATCCGGCGACGCACGCTCAGGGTGGCCGCGCCCAGCGAGCAGCCCAGATCATACACCCGGGTTTCGGGCTTAACGTACTTGTGGGCAAAATCCCCAATTGTGGCAATGATTTGGGCATAACCTGGCACAGAGCGGCGGATCATGTCACCGAACACGCCGGCGACGCGACTGTCGAATTGAAAATCTGCTATTTCGGCTGCGGGCTGCGCATAGATGGTGTCTGGAGAAGAGTTCATCTGAAGTTTATCAATGGAATGTAATGGGGCATTTTAGCCAATTGCCAAAGGCACCAGCAAGCCTGGCTCTGGTAATTCGGCTTTTTTTTCTGTCTAATAACATCGCCTTTACATCATTGATGCAAAACGTTTTTCGATTCGGTAAGGATACTCATTGAAAACATGGTTTTACTCGCTGCTGCCGTTGTTGTGGGGATTATCCCTGCCCGTTGCACTCAAGGCCCAGGATACACAGCCCATCGCCGCGCCGTCCTCATTCTCCCAGGCTTCTGCGGTATTGGATGTCGCGATAAGCGCCAATCTGCCCCCGCTCAGTTACCGCGATGATAATGGCGAAGCGGCGGGAATATTACCTGAGTTGCTTAAACAGGCGATCAGCCAAGCGGATGCTGATTACATCCTGACGTGGCAGTTTATGGACGCTATCCCGGAAGGTGTTTCGGCGGCCGATAGCCCTGTTATCCGAAGGGATGCTGACCATCAACCCGATATCGACCTGCGGCAGATACCCACGAGCATCAGCGCGCAGGTGCAGAGTATTGCCGTTCCCATTGATGTGGATATTCGTCTGTATACCCATGAAAGTATCGGGGCCAATGCGCTGACGCCATATCGCATAGGTATGGTTGCCGGTTTTGATTTGTTTCACTCCCTGCCATCGTCTGTGGTTGCCAATCTCGTGCGGTACGATTCTCTGGAGCGGATGCTGAGCGCGGCCACCGCGGGCGATATTCTTGCTTTTATTACCCTTGCCGGTGCGACCGACGGCATGGCGCAATTTGACCCGCTCCCCTGGCAGATAAGTGTGCCCGGGGTGGTATCGCCAAAAATAGTCATCAGTGAGCACTCGCCGATCGCGCCCGTAACCCTCAGACGCATGCTGGAAGCGGTTGATATTGCCGCAGTGGCGCGCAGCGCTGAAGCAAACACAGGAACACCGGTCAGTCTGGTCATCGCCGCTCAAACCGGCATTGCCCCTTATGCAGATATCGGCAGCGACGGCCAGCTGCACGGATTGTATGTGGATTTGTGGCGCGCCTGGTCAGAGCAAACCGGTGTCAGGGTAAGCTTTTTGCCTTCAACGATGCAGCAGTCAGTAAAGGATGTTTCCCTCGGGGTGGCTGATGTTCAGATTGGTTATCCCCAAAACGAAGTACCGCCGGATGCAGAACCTGAGTCAAGCTCAGGGCTTGAGGCGGCATGGCAGATCTATGGGGTAACCAGCAGGGTGTTCGTTCCCGCTGGCCGCCGGTTTTCCGCTACCGGTGAGGGTGAAATCATAGGTGTGTTTCGAACTGCGCCCTATCAACAGGCACTGGCAAGGCAATTTCCGGCGGCAGATTTGGTGGTTTTTGAGTCGCCTGAACAAATGCTCACCGCGATGGAACATGACGATCTGACGGCCTTTGTGGCCGCGACGCGTTGGGCAGAAAGCATGCTGGTATCCCGGGGAGAGTGGGACAAATACCGGGTGTTGCCCCAGTATGCGTTTGATACCCGTATTGATGCGCTGATCTCACCCCATCGTCCTGAGCTTAAGTCACTGATTGCTGAAGGCTTTGCCTCGATTCCCGGAAATCAGCTGGCGGATCTTGAAGCTAAATGGATTTACGGCCCCAGAGACAGATTCTATGTGCATCAGGCCAGTCAGGTGCCTCTGTCGGTGCCTGAGCGGTTGTTCCTCAGCCAGCTCGGCAGCGTGCAGGTCGGCTATCTGGCAGACTGGGCACCATTTGAGTTCCGCCGTGACGCTCAGATGACCGGCATTAACGCCGATGTGATGCGGCTGCTGGCCGCCAGGCTGGGACTGACGCTCGAATTTGTCCCGTTCGACAGTTTTCATCAGTTACTTGATGCACTGAAGCGCGGTGATATCAAACTGGTTGGCTCACTGCTGCCTACCGCGGAGCGGCTCAAGGATATCAGTTTTACCGACAGTTACTGGCCATCGCCCTGGGCGGTTGCCAGCACTGAAAGCAGCAGCATTTATGGACTGGCGCAATTGGCCGGTAAGCGGGTTGTGGTGGTGGAGGGGTATCACCTGGCCGGTGAACTGATGCTGATGCGGCCACGGATTGAGCTCAAAATGGTGTCAGATGTCACCGAAGGCTTATCGCGACTGGCTGCGGGTGATGCTGATCTGATGATAGGTAAACTGGCGCCGCTGGCCTGGGAAGTGCAAAAGCGTGGCGACGACATACGTTTATCCATGCTGACCGATGTCGCCGCCGAGCGCAGCCACATAGGCGTCAACAATCAGTATGCCGCGCTGGTTCCGCTGCTCAACCGGGCGCTGGCCGGTGTTGAAGAGCACGAGTTCAGGCGCATCTACGAGCAGTGGGTGCCCGACATTCCGGCCGGTAACGACATCGCCCCGGGCAACTGGCTGGTGGCTGGCATTTGTTTGCTGCTGGTACTGGGCGGCTGGCTGTGGCTTCGTCGCCGTGCCTTCGTGGCGGACGAGCGCCGGGAGCTGCTCAAGGATCCAATCACCGGCTTGATTGGCCGGCAACTGCTGGATGACAGACTCAGTCAGGCGGTGCTGCTGCATCAACGCCAGCGTCAGTGTTTTGCGCTGATTTTTATCACCATCGAGGGAATGGAGACTCTGGCGGCGCAACTGGGGGCGGCAAAGGTGGAGTCCGTGTTCCGGCGGATGACGGCCAGGCTCGCCACGGGTATCCGCCGCTCTGATACGGTGGCGCGTTTCAGCGAATATGAATTGGTGGTGCTGCTGCCATTTGTGACCAGCGAAGAGCACCTGGCGCAGCTGGCCCACAATATTCAAAGTCTGCTGACCGAGGGAGATGAGCATATTGCACCGGGAATGCTCAGGGTCGGCCTTGGGGTTGCCCTGTATCCCAAAGATGGCGGGGACCCGATTGAGCTGCTGGCGCAGGCCGCGAAACTGACCGAGCAGGCACTGGCCAGCGGGGTAGCGATAAAAGTGGCATAACCGGTTAAAATGCAGGCGGTTGTGGTGAGGGAGGAGGGTGGTCTCTGGTGTCGGGCAACAATCTGGCGGATACTTCACCGACTGGCAGCGAACTGCTTTGGTAATCGGCATTCTTTCTCTATAATGCCCCATTTATTATTCTCCAGTACCGGATTCGGGATTAAGGAACAGCGAGATGCGCACTCATTATTGTGGAGACGTTAACAAGTCTCACGTTGGACAAGAAGTAACCCTGGTAGGTTGGGTGAACCGCAGCCGTGATTTGGGCGGTGTGGTATTTTTGGATCTGCGGGACCGCGAAGGTCTGATCCAGGTAGTGTATGACCCAGATTTGCCAGCGGTGTTCGATGTGGCCAGCAGTCTGCGCAGTGAGTTCTGTGTTCAGGTTAAAGGCCTGGTGCGCGCCCGTCCTGACAGCCAGGTGAACGCTCAGATGCGTACCGGCGAAATTGAAGTGCTGGGTAAAGAACTGACCATCATCAACGAATCTGCGCCGCTGCCGCTGAGCATGGATAACTATCAGAACAACAGCGAAGAGCAGCGTCTGAAGTACCGTTATCTGGATCTGCGTCGCCCGGAAATGGCTCAGCGACTGCTGTTCCGCTCCAAGGTGACCAGCGCCGTGCGCCGTTTCCTTGACTCCAACGGCTTTCTGGATATCGAAACCCCAATCCTGACCAAGGCCACGCCTGAAGGTGCCCGCGACTATCTGGTGCCAAGCCGTACCTACAAAGGTCAGTTCTTCGCGCTGCCACAGTCTCCTCAGCTGTTCAAGCAGCTGCTGATGATGTCCGGTTTTGACCGTTACTATCAAATCGTCAAATGCTTCCGTGACGAAGACCTGCGCGCCGATCGTCAGCCTGAATTTACCCAGATTGATATCGAAACCTCCTTTATGTCTTCTGAGCAGGTGATGGCCAAGACCGAAGAGATGGTACGTGGTCTGTTCCTGGAACTGCTGAACGTGGATCTGGGTAACTTCCCGCGCATGACCTGGCATGAAGCCATGCGTCGTTTCGGCTCTGACAAGCCGGATCTGCGTAACCCGCTGGAGCTGTGTGATGTTGCCGATCTGCTGGCTGGTATTGAGTTTGCGGTATTCAAGGGGCCATCTGAAGATCCGGAAGGCCGCGTAGCCGCTATCCGCGTACCGGGTGGTGCAACCCTGAGCCGTAAGCAGATTGACGACTACACCAAGTTTGTTGGTATCTATGGTGCCAAGGGCCTGGCGTGGATGAAAATCAACGATCTGGCCTCCGGCATGGAAGGCATCCAGTCTCCAGTGCTGAAATTCCTGTCTGAAGAGATGGTTAACGCCATTATTGAGCGCACCGGCGCACAGACCGGCGATATCCTGCTGTTTGGTGCCGATAAAGCCAATGTGGTGGCCGAAGCCATGGGCGCGCTGCGTCTGAAGCTGGGTGAAGACTTCAACCTGCTCAAAGGTGAGTGGGCGCCGCTGTGGGTAGTTGACTTCCCTATGTTTGAGAAGGCCGATGGCCGTCTGTACGCCGTACACCATCCATTCACCGCACCCAGTGGTGTGACCGCCGCTGAGCTGGAAGCCGATCCGGCCAATGCTGTATCAGATGCCTATGACATGGTGCTGAACGGCTGCGAACTGGGCGGTGGCTCGGTACGTATCCACAACAGCGAGATGCAGAGCACTGTGTTCCGCATTCTGGGCATTGATGATGAAGAAGCCAAAGAGAAATTCGGCTTCCTGCTGGAAGCACTGCGTTACGGTACACCACCACACGCAGGTCTGGCATTTGGTCTGGACCGTCTGGTGATGCTGATGACCGGCGCCCAGTCAATCCGCGATGTGATGGCTTTCCCGAAAACCACCACTGCAGCCTGTCCGCTGACCAACGCACCTGGCTTTGCCAATCCCGCACAGCTGGAAGAGTTGGGGATTGCTGTGGTCGCCAAGAAGACCCAGAACGACGCCTGACAGGCAACTCAATACCGGGGCTAACGCCTCGGTATGTGTTTTTAAGCTCGTGTTATTACCCTTTTTAAGGCCGGCAATTATGCCGGCCTTATCAACTACGGAGAATGAGATATGGCAGGTCACAGTAAATGGGCCAACATCAGACACCGTAAAGCTGCGCAGGACGCCAAGCGCGGTAAGCTGTTTACCAAATTTATCCGCGAACTGACCGTGGCCGCCCGTGAAGGTGGCTCAGACGCCGATGCCAACCCCCGTCTTCGCGCGGCCATCGACAAGGCGCTGTCCAACAACATGACCCGCGACACGGTCGAGCGCGCCATCAAACGCGGCGCCGGTGAGCTGGATGGTCAGACGCTGGAAACCATCATCTATGAAGGTTACGGTCCCGGTGGCACGGCTGTTATGGTCGAGTGTATGACCGACAACCGTAACCGCACTGTCAGCGGTGTACGCAACGCCTTTTCCAAATCCGGCGGCAGTCTGGGAACCGATGGCTGCGTCAGTTATATGTTCACCAAGCGCGGCGTGATCTCCTTTGATGACAGCGTCGATGAAGATGCCATCATGGAAGCGGCGCTGGAAGCCGGCGCGGAAGACGTGATTGCCCATGAAGATGGCAGTGTCGATGTGTACAGCACTCCCGAGGAGTTTGGCAGCGTCAAAGACGCGCTGGATGGCGCCGGTTTCATCTCCATCAATGCCGAAGTGACCATGGTGCCGGACAACAAGGCCGATTTGGATGCCGATACCGCGCCCAAGTTCCTGCGGTTGATCGACATGCTGGAAGACCATGATGATGTGCAGGAGGTGTACCACAACGCCGAGATTGCGGACGACATCATGGAAACCCTGGAATAGGATGACTGACGCCTTATGACCATTATTCTGGGGGTTGACCCAGGTTCGCGGATCACAGGTTATGGGGTGATCCAGTGTCAGGGCAGACACACCCGCTATCTGGGCAGTGGCTGTATCCGCACCTCATCCGATGAACTGCCAATGCGCCTGAAGCAAATCTTTAATGGCATTTCTGAAATTATCCGGCAATATCAACCGGATCAGTTTGCCATTGAAAAAGTCTTCATGGCCAAAAATGCCGATTCGGCGCTCAAATTGGGGCAGGCGCGCGGCGCGGCCATCGTCGCGGCAACCGTGGCGGAACTGCCGGTGTTTGAATACAGCGCTACCCAAATCAAAAGTGCCGTGGTGGGCACCGGACGGGCGCAGAAAGCCCAGGTGCAGCATATGATCACCCAATTGCTGAAACTACCCGCGGCGCCACAGGCCGATGCCGCCGATGCGCTCAGTGTCGCCATGTGCCACTACCATACCTGCCAGAGTCTGGTAGCCTTGGGGGGCGCAGCGTCCCGTCGCAGTCACGGTCGATATAAATAACAGGTAACAGGAATGATAGGACGACTCAAAGGTCTGCTTGCCGAGAAGCAGGCACCGAACATAGTGCTGGATGTACACGGCGTGGGCTATGAAGTGCAGATGCCCATGACCAGTTTTTATGAGCTGCCTGAGCTGGGCGAAGAAGCCCTGATTTACACCCATTTTGTGGTGCGGGAAGATGCGCAGTTACTGTATGGTTTTATCAGCAAGCAGGAACGCACCTTGTTCCGTCTGCTGATTAAAGCCAATGGTGTTGGCCCTAAACTGGCGCTGACGATTCTTTCCGGCATGACGGCTGCAGAATTCGTCGGCTGCGTTGAGCGGGATGATATTGCCACTTTGGTGAAACTGCCCGGTGTTGGCAAGAAAACCGCTGAGCGTTTGCTGGTGGAGATGCGCGATAAACTCAAGAGCCTGCTGGATGCCTCACATCCCGATGGTAAAGAGTTCAAATTGCAGAGCAATTTTGAACCTTCACCGGTGGTGAACAGCGCTGAGGAAGACGCCATTGCCGCACTGCTGGCACTGGGGTATAAACCGGCTCAGGCCAGCCGTGCGGTCAGCACGGTCATGACAGAAGGAATGGATTCAGAGGCGCTGATCAAAGCTGCCCTGAAGTCCATGCTGTAAGGAATTGAGATGATTGAAGCAGACCGGCTGATCCAACCCCAGATGATGGGACAGGATGAGGTTGTTGACCGTGCCATGCGGCCCAAGCTGCTGGATGAATACACGGGACAGGACGACGCCCGCGCGCAGCTCAAGGTGTTTATCGAGGCGGCCAGACGCCGCGGCGAAGCGCTGGATCACATGTTGATTTACGGCCCACCGGGTCTGGGAAAAACCACCCTGGCGATGATCGTTGCCAACGAGATGGAGGTGAATATCAAATCCACCTCTGGTCCTGTGCTGGAAAAAGCCGGCGATCTGGCGGCCTTGCTGACCAATCTGGAAGCCGGCGATGTGCTGTTTATCGATGAAATTCACCGGTTAAGCCCTGTGGTGGAAGAGATCCTCTATCCGGCCATGGAAGACTATCAGCTGGATATCATGATAGGTGAGGGGCCTGCGGCCCGCTCCATCAAGCTGGATCTGCCGCCTTTTACCCTGATTGGCGCCACCACCAAAGCCGGTTCTCTGACCTCACCGCTGCGGGCCCGTTTCGGCATTCCGCTGCGGCTGGAGTTTTACAATGTGGCGGATCTATCCACCATCGTGGCCCGCTCTGCCAAGGTGATGGAGATTGCCATGGACGATGAAGGCGCCCGGGAAATCGCCCGTCGCTCCCGCGGCACGCCGCGAATTGCCAACCGTTTGCTGCGCCGGGTGCGCGATTACGCTGAAGTGAAACACGATGGGGTGATCACCGCCTCCGTGGCTGAGCAGGCGCTGGACATGCTGGATGTGGACGGTGAAGGATTTGACTTCATGGACCGCAAACTGTTGCTGGCGATTATCGACAAGTTTACGGGCGGCCCGGTGGGTCTGGATAACCTGGCGGCCGCCATCGGCGAAGAGCGGGAAACCATTGAAGATGTGCTGGAGCCGTTTTTGATCCAGCAGGGCTTTATTCAGCGTACGCCCCGAGGCCGCATCGCCACCCACAGAGCCTACCTGCATTTCGGGCTGGATAAACCCGAATAAGGTTTTGTCGCAAAGATTGGCGGATCATCAATAAATCCGGTAAATATTGTATTTTCCACAAGCATTTACCAGTTTGTGAGGTGATCCGCTTTTTAGCAGCCATGCGGTTTTGGCACTATGCTACTATCCAGTCTCCCTACAAAACACAGTTAATAATTTCAGGAACCCGTCACATGATTTTTTCTCAGGTCACCCTGGCGCCAGCCGACCCTATCCTTGGACTTACCGATGCCTTCAAGGCCGATCCCCGCAGCAATAAAGTTAACCTGGGGGTAGGGATCTACAAGGATGAGGCCGGTGATACCCCGGTACTGCGCAGCGTGAAACAGGCTGAAGCCCGTTTGCTGGAAAACGAAAAGAGCAAAAATTATCTGGGCATTGACGGGGTTCAGGCATACAACCAGGCGGTACTTGAACTGCTGTTTGGCAAAGGCAGTGAGCTGATTGCCAGTGGCCGCGCTCAGGCTGCGCAGGCCCCGGGTGGTACAGGAGCGCTGCGTATTGCCAGCGAGTTTGTGATGAACAGCACGCCATCACGGACCATCTGGATCAGCAACCCAACCTGGGCCAACCACCAGAACGTGTTTGAGACTGCCGGTCTGACGGTCAAAGAGTACCGCTACTACCGCGCTGCTGATCACAGCATGGATTTTGATGCCATGATGGCCGATCTGGCGACTGCCAAGCAGGGCGATCTGGTGCTGCTGCATGGCTGCTGTCATAACCCAACCGGTATTGATCCTACCAGCGCGCAGTGGCAGCAAATCGGCGAGTTGTGCCGTGACAAAGGGCTGGTGCCTTTGTTCGATTTCGCTTATCAGGGTTTTGGCGCGGGCATTGAAGAAGATGCCGAGGGCCTGCGCATTGTTGCCGCCATGGTGCCCGAGATGCTGATCGCCAGCTCGTTTTCCAAAAACTTCGGTTTGTACAACGAGCGTATTGGCGCAGTGACAGTGGTCGCCGCCGACAGCGACACCAAAGACAAAGCCTTCAGTCAGATTAAACGTACCATTCGCGCCAACTACTCCAATCCACCGGCTCACGGCGCCTTGATTGTCAGTACCATTCTGGGTGACAGCAATTTGCGCAAAGAGTGGGAAGCCGAGCTGACCGAAATGCGCGAGCGTATTGCCAAGATGCGCGTGCTGTTTGTCGAGAGCCTGGCTGCAGCCGGTGTGACTCAGGACTTTGGCTTTATCTCCCGTCAGAATGGCATGTTCAGCTTCTCAGGCCTGAGCAAAGAGCAGGTAGCCCGCCTGAAGGATGAGTTTGGCGTGTATATCGTCGGCTCAGGCCGTATCAGTGTTGCGGGGATGACCAAATCCAATATGCCGGTGATTTGTAAGGCGATTGCAGCAGTGTTGTAATTGTTTTGCCTGATAACTCAGGCGCTTTTCTGGTGCTTACGCACTGGTGTTATGAATAGCCGTACAGGGGAAACCTTGTACGGTTTTTGTTTTTCTGTGGGATTGGTCGAGTAGGGAGGCAAGCTGCGCTTGCCAGCAAAGTCGTGGGTTCCACCCACACGGGGCAAGAGGGGATCAACAGCAATTCCCTCTTGCATCTCCCTTGCCGCCCCAGACGGTGCCGAAAGCCCCTCGAATTTATGATGAAAATCGCTACTGGCTCAGACGCTCGTCCATGATTCGACTGAGCCTGCTTCGACATCCATGTCGAAGCCACGCGATTTTCATCAACATTCTTCGGCGGCACCGATGGGGAATGGTGTATTCCTCCAACTCGCAAA
>NZ_JBOZWP010000034.1:0-17702 GCF_050865035.1 Shewanella sp. GXUN23E
ACGAGCAGCCGGCCTTCCCAACAGACAAGTACAGCCGCCTGGTAGAGTACAAGATTGATCCAAAGAAGATGACGGTACAGCAGGTATGGGAATACGGTAAAGATGAGCTGGGTTACAAGGGCTACTCACCGGTGACGTCTATCACCAAGTACCAGGCTGATAAAGACTCCATGCTGGGCTACTTTGCATCTGCCGGGCTTTATGGCGTGGGTGGTGGTTACGGTAACCTGAAGATGGACGAAACCACAGGTAAGGTGAAGTCCATTCTGACCGAACACAAGTATGGAGAGAAAGAGCCTTCTGTTTACATCGAAATTGACAGTCACAAGATGTATGCGACGGGATACCGCGCCCAGACTATCAATGTGACCGACATGATGAAATAACAGTCACAGCTGAGCCAGTTAACCGGACCCTTTGGTCCGGTTTTTTGTTTGGAGGAAATCAGAAGAAGAATTGCATCGAAAGTTGCAAATAGTTTGAATCACCGTTGGCCGGTGCATTGGCTTCGGTGTAAAAACTGTTGGTGTCATCATTAACCTCATAACGACCCAGTTCAGCGCCGAAAACCAGTCCTGGGGCGATATTGGTAAACAGGTTTATTGCCATATGGCGGCGGTCAGCATTTTGCTCCTCTGTGGTTATATGGCTGTAGAACGCTGTAGTACGCATATTCTCAGTCCAGAAGTGACGATAGGCCACCATTCCACCTGTGGTGGTTTCCAGTTCATTGTCAAAAATGTCATAAGCAGAGCCGGCGCCCACATAACGGCCCAGATTACCGTAGTGAAGTTGGAATCTAAGATCATCCTGGTCAAACACATTGATTTTACCGGCGATAGAGCCTCCAACGGCGACTTCCCTCGAGTCACGAGGTTCCAGAGAACGGACCAATACTGCGGCTGAGAGGTTACCCCAATCACCCTTTGAGTTGTGACGAACTACCATATCCGGAATGGCGTCCTCGGCTTTGCTGCAGCCAGTCAGAATCTCTTTACCAGCTTCATTAAGTTGTCTGCATCGGCCTTCGGTGCTGGGATTTTCCATGGCAAATTGCCAGTTACCATAGGTGTAACGTACCAAAGCCTGACGCACGAAGGCTTCACCAATCAATCCACCTCCCAGGTTTGTCGACTCAGGGTAGGAGGATGGATTAACCATGGTGGACCAGGTTTGGCCGACAGTGAGTCCTTTATAGTCGATGTAGGCGTGACGCAAACGTGGGCTGTATGAGTTGGTGTTATAGGTATTTCCTTGAGATGAACCTATGAAGTCGATCTCGACAAATCCTTTAATATCTCCTGATATGACGGTGGTATTGAGTCTGGATTCCTGTGCACTGAACTGGGTCTTGGTGGCGTCGATACCACTCACTCCAGGATTACCTGAGTAGACGTTTTGAAAATTCAATGTACCGTCAGCTGTTTTTACTGTGGTCTTAATAAAGCCTCCAAACTCAACATCAGTCGCCAATGTATTTCCTGATAATATTAGGCTAAGTGGCAATAAATATTTTAACTTCATATCTGCTTCCTTGATATCTTAAGAAAGGAAGCCAGACTAGGTAAAATATTCACGAAAAGCCATATTCTACCTTTGTGCTACTAATAAATATCATAACGATGTGATCGAGTATATTCATTTTAAGTAATAATGATTTTACTGTAATAGCATTGCTTGATGTTAATTAGAGGTTTGCGATTGTATGCATCACTTTATAGCCAATAAACATATTGTATTAATATATGATTTTGTGACTCCGGATGGTAATTTGAGTAAAAATATTAGCTGAGTTCCGATGTTAGCTCACTCGTCAATAGTAGTAACTTTATTATGGTGGTCGAGTGACTCTGCTCAAGTTAATATTCATTGTTATCAATGATATTAGAACGGTAATTAAAAACTGGCTGCTGTTGTTTATATAATCAATTTAACATCGTTGTTTTAAATGGGTAGAAACATGCAAAGAGTAAAGTTGTTAGTTATTGCAATTAGTACAATATTATCGTCATCAATTATCTCTCCATCCTCCATGGCCGCCGAAAGTGGTGCCGTTGGCGCAAAAAAGTTTCTGTCACGCTCAACAGCCCAGGGAATGCTCGGGCAAATTGAAGTTAACCCCTATGGCAATGCACCATTGACGGCAGTGATTGATCTGGCTGGTAAGCAGATTAGTGACGTTAAAGTTAAGGTGCATGGTAAAGGTAAAAATGGTGTTGACATTGAATATGGCGTAGATAAGGAAACCATGCTGACCCACGATGGTATACCTATTTTCGGTTTATATCCAAATCACAGAAATACAATTACTGTGAAATATGAACTAAACGGTAAGTCAGTCAGTGAAGATTACAGATTGCAGACCGGTGGTATAGGAACCAAATACAACGAACTTATGGTGCGTTCATTCCCTGAAGTGGTCCCGGTTAAGGTCGCCAAAGGGTTTGAGGATCGTCTTTATTGGATCAACGGTCAAACCTCGAATCGCTATCACAAAGATATCAACTGGACTAACGGCGGCTCCCTGGACTGGAACTACCAATCCCTCAACTATATTGCCGACACCAACGGTGATGTGCGCTGGATTCTGGATGACAGTGCATTTACCGACAACCAGAATCTGATGGGACGCGGTTTGATCATGGGTGTGCATCAGGTCAGCGGCGGTGAGATTATTTTTGGTAAGGGCCAGAAATATTATCGCATGGACCTGCTGGGTCGCATGATTAAAGAACTGCCTTTGCCCAGAGGATATGTGGACTTCTCCCATGAGATCCGTGAAACCAGTAAAGGCACTTATCTGCTGCGCGCAGCCAAGCGTAACTATGTAAAAGACTCCGGCGAGGTGGTGACTACAGTTCGTGACCATATCCTTGAGGTCGACCAGTCCGGTAACCTGCTGGAAGCCTGGGATCTTAACGCAATTTTGGACCCAATGCGTGACACTCTGCTGATCGCACTGGATGCCTCTGCTGTGTGTCTGAACGTGGATGACAGCAAGCTTGGGCAAACCGTTAAAATCGAGCCGGATATGCCTTATGGCGATATTCCCGGCGTGGGCGCGGGACGTAACTGGGCACACGTCAACTCAATTGACTATGACGAGCGTGATGACGCCATCATTATCAGTCCCCGTCATCAGGCAACAGCTATCAAGATTGGCCGCGATAAAGAGGTTAAGTGGATTCTGGGGGCGCCGGATGGTTGGACCGGCAAGCTGGCCGATAAAGTGTTGCAGCCAATAGATAGCCGTGGCCGTCAAATCAAGTGTGAAGTCGGCAAGTGTGAAGGCGACTTCGATTGGTCCTGGACGCAGCACACCTCCTGGTTGAATCGGGACAAGGGGACGTTAACTGTGTTTGATAATGGCGATGGTCGCGGTTTCGAACAGCCCGCTTTCCCTACTGACAAGTATTCCCGTGCGGTGGAGTACAAAATCGATGAAGACAAGATGACGGTTCAGCAGACTTGGGAATATGGCAAAGAGCGGGGCCATGAGTGGTACTCACCAATCACTTCAGTGACCAACTACCAAGCTGATAAAGACACTATGTTTATCTTTTCAGCCTCTGCGGGCTTGTTTAACAAGGACTGGACCAAGCCCATTCTCAATGAAATTCAATACGGCACTGACAAAGTCATGGTGGAGCTGAGGATAAATCAATCCGGCCCGGGAGAGCCTGCTTACCGTGCCTTGGTGATTGAGCCGGATAAAGCGTTCAACTGACGAGTATAAGCCTGTACCCCGGTGGTACAGGCTTCTGAACAAATAGACATCATTGACACAAAATGACTTGGGTTAAATGAAGCTTACTGGCCAGAAGTACCTGATAGATATTTATGTCACTTGATAATAAGAACTTTAAAATATAGTGGGTCACACATGTTTAAGCTAAATGTATTGGCTTTGGCTGTCACCAGTTTATGGGCAAGCCAAGCCGTGGCGGGATATCCTGCAGATATAAAACAACTTGGTAAAGGGTTTATTGATGATAGCAAGTCTTATCTGCAATTTAAAATAGAAAATTATAATTATGACCACCGATTCAGTGATGGTAAGTCAAATATTGATAATGAAACTCCGCTATATATCGAATATGGATTCAGTTCCGGATATTACGATGATTGGATTGGTGTCGACATTGCCCCTATGTTAGTGACCATGGTCGACTGGGCCAGTGAATATCGAGAAGGTACAGACAGGTATGGGTTGGGAAATACGCTGCCAAATGGTGAGACCTATGCAAATCTAGGTGTTGCATACATCAAGACTAAGTTCGATCTGGGTGATTATGGAACCCTGAAGGCCGGATTTGGTAAAAAGCGTCGCTATACGACACTGTTCAATGAGAAAGTTATCAGAATTAATGAGAGTTCAACCAATGGCTATGACGTCAGTTATGACCATGCAGACCATAACCTGTTTGTTAGCTATATTGATGGCTTCCAGAACTTTGGCCAATCGGATTATATAACTGACATTGTCGATTGGCAGGGAAATCGGATCGACTATATTCTGTTGACTGGTCTGAATGGAAAACTCAACAGTACCAATTATAAGTTCGAATACGCAGAGTCTAAAGATTACATTCGTAGAGTCTTGTATCAAGCCGATTATACGGTCGACTCTTTGAAGACTAACTTCATGGTTCGCGGTACTAATGTGCTCGGCGTTGGCGATCAGTTTACCGATGTAGGAAAGAAAATCACTGATGATGGTAAGTCAGGCCTTGTACACTTGGTGACCACGACTAAGTTTGGTAACGGCACGACGATGAACATCAAAGCGACCAAGGTATATGACGGCGATGTTGTTCAGGATTGGGGACATGGAGCGACGATCAGTCGCCCTATGCTGCAAAATACGATGCTTGGAAACGAAGTCCCTTTGATTGAAGGCGAAGAGGCGCTGATGCTTAAGTTCTCACAGGACTTCAGTGAGATTCTATGGAAAGGCCTGACTGGTTACGCACAGTTTTGGAAAGGCTGGAACGCCAAAAACGTAGACGGTTATCACCGCGAAGAGTATGTGCTGGAGGTAAAGCAGGATTTTGGCAAATTGCATCCGGTATTAGAAGGTCTCACCTTTAGATATATCTTTATGCACCATGATGGTCGCGGTGTGGATAATGGCTACCGTGATAACAGAGTCGATAATGTATATAACTTCCTGACTGACGATATTTATCGGAAAGCCACTTTGCAGTATCGCTTAGTTTTCTAGTTAATATTTTAATTGGCGAAGCTGACTATTGTTGTAATAGTCAGGTTTGCCATGATTTACATTACTCAAAGTTATCAATGAATGTTTTTAATTGTTGAGCGGTAAAGTTTATTTTGAACTGAATCTTGAGCGGTGTGTATATCAGTTTAAATTACTTCTGAATATCAAATTATAAATGAAATATCTATTCAATAATAAATTCACAAGGGTGATGGGACCATGTTTAAGAAATCTATCTTGGCAGTTAGCTTAGCTTTGGGAGCGGTTGCAACTGTGCAGGCCGTCCCTTTCCACTTCTTTGGTGTTTCTCCGACCGCAGAGAAAGTGAATTTCCGTGCTTACCTTAGCGTGCATGGTTTGTATGAAGAGTCTGCCCGGATGGGCAAAACCGCCGATGGTGGCTATGAAAGCGGTTTTAACGTCGATACGGAGGCCTCGATGTTGGGGGTTAATGGACGGGTTCAGGCGGCTGATGATTTCGACTTTATCTATAACGTGGATTATGGCCTCGACTTTCATACCCATGACAGCACCATGGGGGTGAATAAGAGTGGCATAGTTCATCGAAATCAGTGGTTGGGGCTCGACAGCAAGCAGTATGGTCAGTTGAGAATGGGGCGAGATGATGCGTTCCACTTCTATGTGAATACCATAGGCGCAGAACGGTTCTTCTCGACATACGGTGCAGGCAAATTTATACATAAAAACAACCGCTACCATGGCAACGTGGCGACATACTTTACGCCGATGATGAGTGGCTTTAAGCTTGGCGCTCAGTATTTTGGCGCCAAAGACAATCATGGCGGTGGCCAGGATTACTATGTCAACGAGGAGGGGAGCAAGGTTGATCAAAATGGCGCCGCGGCCCTGGTGTATTACAACTATGGTGGCATTAACCTGGCTGCCAGCTATGACTATCGTGTTGAGGGCAGTGATGGCGTACGAGTCGGTGGCAATTACACCGCGAACGGTGCGCGGATTGGCTTTACCTGGAGCCAATTTGATCAGCGAGTGTTGAAAAGTGAAGTGGCGACCCTGGGGACTTCAGAGCTGCAGGACCTGGATACCTGGGCGGCTTCTGTTGAATACTTCTTTACGCCTGAATGGCGTGTATATGCCCAATACGGCCATGCAAATAATGGATATTGGACCTCCCTACCGGCTCACGGTATTAAGCGTCCGGAACTGTTTGGGGTCGAGGTTGATCAGTACAACCTGGCGTTGGAGCGCAAGTTCTCTAATCGAACCGCCATTTCTCCGGAAATTACTTACTATCAGTTTGGTGATCGAAATGGTTATGGCATGGCAACTAACCTTGATGATGAACTGTTTATCGGCGTTAGATTGAACCTGATCCTCATGTAGATAAATGAGTAAAAGCTCTCATATGGCTGAGGGCTTTTACTATACTATGCGGCCGGTTTTTTATTGCTCACTCAATATTATAAGTCGACTGCGTTGACTTAGTTTCTACCGGAGAAATACATGACAGGCCTTAATGATTTAAAAATAGGATCTTTGCGTCTATTAAAGTCACTGGTGGAGGAGGGATCGACTCAGAAAGCCGCGATTAAGTTAGGCATGTCTCAGTCGGGTGTGAGTTATGAACTTAAGAAATTAAGGGAGATATTCAACGATTCACTGTTTGTACGCAGCCGGGATGGTTTGGTCGCAAATGAAAAGGCGATGCGTATTTACCCACAGGTTGTCATGATGCTGGGGGCTGCGGAAGACCTGTACAACGATGTTGAAGATTTTAACCCTGTCAATTTCCACGGCAAGGTGACGGTGTCCTTAATTGAGCCTTTGGCTATCTGTATGATGCCGAACCTGTTCGAGAGACTTCATAAAGCTGCGCCGGGATTAGAGCTTTGTTTTCATACCTGGTCATCTGAGTCCATGTCTAAGCTGGCGCGGGGAGAGATTGATGTCGCTGTCCACAATTTCACTTCCAAAGACCCTTTGATCAGTTGTGCCATCATCAGCCAGGTCAAACGAGTGATAGCGTGCCGAAAACATCATCCTATCCTTAAACAGTCCAGCATCAATTTACAGAATGTTTGTGAGTATCCCTGGTTGTTGCAGGAAGTACACCATCCCGAAAGGTTGCCCAACGTTATTGAGACGTTAGCCAGAGACCACCTGATCAAGCCCCAAATTGTTGCTCGCGCTAATTATCTACCTGGTTTAGTCGCGATGTTGGAGAATACAAACGCACTACTCTACTCGTCACAGATTGGGCTTTCAGCATTAAGAGACAAAGTCGAGCTACTTGAGGCTCCTCCTGAATTTGATATCCTCCGCTCAAATTATTGCGCTCTTTATCCAAAAACACATAGAAATTCAAAGTTTCATAAATGGCTGATTAATGAAATTAGGGTGACTCTTAAGAAGTTAGTCGTTGAAGCTGAAGGAATAATGCACATTTCCACTAACGCTGAATAATACCTTCATCACGGTATTGTCGATTACTCAAATTTTGTTGATTTTGCTGAGTGAGTCTGCGAACTGTACTCTGGTAACGTTCAAATTTGAAACCATTTTTACACCCGAACTTGTCACAAGCTAATGAGGTTGCTTGTGACAGCACCTTGTCTGCTCAGGGGCTTAGCGCGAGAATCAAGTATTGAAAATTTTGTTTACTCTATCTTATAAGTTAGATATTGCACTGTACAAGTGAGTGTTCCGGTCTGTGTTTGTGCATAATTAATATCTATCCATCGAAACAAGCACAGTATTTCAGTAATAATGTTACTACCTAACACTTGTGTAGAAACTCTGATTTCATAAGACAAATAGCACTGTCAAAAGTACTTTGTGAATTTGGTCTCATAATCACTCAATTTCTATCTATATTGTTGCCGCATCCTCAGTACCAGGTAACCATGGTGTTGTGGAATTTACTCATTAAAATCTAAATAATTAATTGCAAGGAACTGCAATGAATAGAACGCTTCTGACAACATTTATTTCTACAATAGCAATATCATTGTTACCCCATGTCGCTCATGCAAAGGTTGAGAGTTCATTAAAATCAACCCGGGGTATGGCCGTATATTCAAAGCAAGCCGATGTCATTGGTGCTGTACATATGAATAAATATGGCTTGGCACCGCTCACTGCGGTAATCGATATTCCAAACTGGCGTCAAGGCATTAAGGACGTCAGCATTCTGGTTAAGGGGAAAGGCCAAAGTGGAGTAGATCTCGAGTATAAAGTTTCCGCTGCTGAACTTCTGCATCACTCAGGGATTCCCGTATTTGGCCTTTATCCGGATCATACCAATCAGGTTGAGGTGAACTGGACAGAAGATGGCAAGCAACGCCATCATACGTACAAGATGCGAACCGGTCCGGTGAACTTTACGCCTCAAGCAAACTCCTGGGCGAACCATCCTCAGGGGGAAGCGAAAATGGTGGCTGATGACCGTTTTAAAGACCGCCTTTATCTGGTTGACGGCTTCGGCGATGGTGCCAAACGTTCTTTGGTGACCCATAACAACCCGGCAGCGGCGGGTGCTGGCCTGTGGGACCGCTCTCCAACACTCATGATTTTTGATACCAATGGCGATGTACGTTGGTATATGGATTACAAGAACTTCCGAGATGCAGAGCATTACCGTAAAACAGGCTATGTGATGGGAGTTAAACAGGTTGGAAAAGATCTGGTTTGGGGAGCTGGGCAGTCTTATCACAGAATGAGTCTGATGGGTGAGCATATGTGGTCCAGGCCTTTACCTGGCAACTATGCTGACTTTTCCCATGACATTCACCATAGACCAAATGGCAATATGATCATCCGCGTTGCCAAGAAAGATTACCTTAACTCTCATGGCGATATGGTAACCACAGTACGTGACATCATCATTGAGGTGGACCCAAATGGAAAAGTGCTGCACGAATGGGATTTGAACAAGATTCTGGATCCTTATCGTGATATTACCCTGTTGGGACTGGATATGGGCGCGGTATGTTTGAACGTCGATACCGAAAAGGCAAACCAAACGGCTGATGCTGAACAGCTCAAAGATGCTCCTTATGGCGACATCCCAGGTGTTGGTACCGGGCGAAACTGGGCTCACGTCAACTCAGTTGTCTACGATGAAACGGATGACTCAATAGTCATTTCCTCTCGCCATCAATCAGCCAATATCAAAATTGGCAAAGACAACGAAGTGAAATGGATTCTCAGCGCCCGTGGCGGTTGGAAAGGTGAGTTGGCGAAGAAGGTATTGCAGCCAATTGACGCCAAAGGCCAGAAGATAAACTGTTCTGAGTCGGGCAGGTGCCCTGATACAGACCAGTTTGATTTTACCTGGACCCAGCATACCGCCTACATAGGTAAAGATTCCGGAGAGCGTTATTTTAAGCTGTTTGTATTGGACAATGGTGACGGCCGCTTTAATGAGCAGCCTGCTATGCCGGAGGATAAGTATACTCGCGGCGTAGAGTATGTGATCGATGAAGAAAAGATGACCGTTAAACAGGTCTGGCAATACGGCAAGGAGCGCGGATACGAGTTCTACTCACCGGTAACTTCGATTACTCAGTACATGCCTGATAAAGACTCAAATATGATTGCATCCATGTCTACCGGTTTATACGCAGGTAAGACAGTCGGCAAGATTGTAGAGATCCCACATGGGGAGACTAAGCCTGCCGTGGAGATTTGGGTACACGGGAATGCACCTGGTGCACCAGGTTACAGGGCAAGTGTTATCAAGCCACCTTTTGCGATGTAGAGTGAATCACGCTACTGATACTTGAACATCAGCAGTATAAGTTCTGTGGATTTATACTGCTTGATGCCAACAGGTTAAGTGACTTCTGACACAGGGTTAAAGAAACTGCGATCTATTGGTCATGGTTGGAGTAGTGGAATTTGACACGTTGCAGCTCAGTCTACTTTCTCGTTGAGCTTGCAGTTGACTTACATAGAATGCGTCGATTTTTTGGGGCTTTGTGATGGCTTTAGACGACAGTATGTCACCTGCCGCGGGAGTCATGTTATCAATGATTAAGGTAATATTTGGTTATGCTAAATTATTTTATGGTATCTCTATCATTACTGTTTTTATCGAAGGCATAGTTTCTCTATTCGTTTTTGGTGTATCGTCACCAACCGATAAACTTCTGCGATCTGACATACACTTTTTGCAACGTTTTTAGATGTATAGATATTTATCTGGTAGATTTTTGTATAAGCATATTTTTATGGTTTGATAGTGAGTAACGACAGGTTTTGGTTGCTGAGTTCGCTTCTTGCTGTAATCTTAACAACGCTGTTTTGGGTCTGAATTGCAATATGTCCAAAAGATATAGATGTTGATAAATTCAAGAGCTGTGTCTCTGATACCTATACCACTATTTTTATTAAATTTCGTTTTAAGCATGTTAATAATCTCCCGATTGAAAAAGTGATTGTAAAATGACTAGTATTAAAACACTTTTTGCAGGTACATCAATTATATGTACAACAGCGCTGGGGTCGGGATTATTTGTCATTCCAATCGTGTTATCTAATCAAAGTCTTTGGGTTGCAGGCTCAATTTTAGCTGGCTATTGTACTGTGATGACGATTGCAGCGTTAGTAATGGTCGAGATTTCATTAAGATTTCCAAAGGGGAGCAACATTCACTCCATTGCCAGAGAGGGGCTGGGAAATCGAGGGGCTTTGATCAGCGGTCTGGCATTTTGTATCGTGTTTACTTTCGTCCTTTATTCTTCATTATGTGGCCTTATTGAGCTGGTAGGATATTTAAGTGAACATAGATTCAATAAAACGATAGCCTGGATCCTGCTGATTTGCTTTCTTTCATTTTTGGTGATGGCGATAGGGCAGTTAGATAAACTCGGTTATATCAACGCTGTGCTTTGGATTATGGTATTTTCGCTAACCATTTTTTCTTTATTTAATATACAGGAGATAAATTACCCTGCATCGTCAGCGTTTCAGTCTGATTCTATTGGTAAATGGCTTATAATTATCCCTCTATGTCAGTCGTGTTTCAGTTTTCACGCTATCTTGCCGAGCATGGTCAAGTTTTTCAATCAAGACCGTAAGACATCCATAGCTTCTATTCTTATTACTATGCCGATTGTCTACTTAATATATATGGTGTGGCTTTTTTCTGTAAGGGAGGCGTTGCCAGCGTCCTTGATTTCGGAAATTGCATCAAATGCGCAAAGTACCCAGGAGCTCATTTCTTCTATGGCGGACTTACTGTCGCCATTTTTCTCTGCGGTCATGTATCTGTTGTACTTTGTAGTAATTTTCACCTCCTTGGTTGGGCTTTCTATGGCAGCTCAGGACTTTGTTAAGGATAAGTTGTCTCTTAACGAGTCAATTCAGTCCAATTTGATATCGCTGATTACCATTTATACCGTGCCTGTGCTGCTGTATTTCTATAACGATGATGGGTTCATCTATGGTATTCAGATATCAGTATTGGGTTCTACTTTTCTGGCTATCTTACTGCCTACGATTATTGCGATAAAAAGCCGCGCTGCTGGCGGGCATGAAATCGAGATGATCAATGGCAGGTTTCTCAAATTCTTGTTGGTGTTTGGCGTGCTGTCACTATTAATCAATGTAATGAGCCAAGTTCCAGCTTTGCAGGACAAAAAGATTGCCATCCCTGTTAACACCTGTATTCAACTACTGAGCGTTAATTCGGAACACAAGGATTTAACCGGAACCTGCAAAGACTAATTCCCTGTACTCGAGCCCTTGTCAGCGCTGGCATGTGACCCTGCGTTGATTCATCCAGACTGGCTTACCCTTTTCTGTTTTGTACTATCTGCTTCGCCATTCTCGCTGAGTGAGCAAATCCTCATGGGGGTTGATATAATGCCCGCGTATTTTTTGCGGAGGCGGGAATGGACGTATCTTCTTTACTTGATGGTCTGAATGACAAACAGCGTGAGGCGGTGGCAGCGCCACAATCCAGCATGTTGGTGCTGGCCGGTGCCGGCAGTGGCAAAACCCGGGTGCTGACTCACAGGATCGCCTGGCTGATGCAGGTGGAGAACCAGAGTCCTTATTCTATTCTGGCGGTAACCTTTACCAACAAAGCCGCTGCCGAGATGCGCGAGCGGGTTGAGAAAACCGTCGGTGGCAATGTCGGCCGCATGTGGATTGGCACCTTCCACGGTCTGGCTCACCGCCTGCTGCGCACTCACTATCAGGACGCCAACCTGCCGCAAAGCTTCCAGATTATCGACTCTGACGATCAGCTGCGGATGCTTAAACGCATCCTTAAAACCCTGAATCTGGATGAGAAGCAGTTTCCGCCCCGCATGGTCGCCGGTTATATCAATGGCAAGAAAGATCAGGGGCTGCGCCCCAATCATATCGATGCCGGTGGCTTCCCGCTGGAGCAGCAACTGCTGAACCTGTACAAGGTGTACCAGGATGCCTGCGATCGCGCAGGTTTAGTGGACTTTGCCGAGATTTTGCTGCGGGCCCATGAACTGTGGCTCAATAAGCCGCATATTCTGGCTCACTATCAGGACAGATTCCGCAACATTCTGGTGGACGAGTTTCAGGATACCAACGCCATTCAATACGCCTGGATCCGGGTGCTGGCAGGCAATACGGCCAATGTGATGATAGTCGGGGATGACGATCAGTCGATTTACGGCTGGCGTGGTGCTCAGGTGGAAAACCTGCATAAATTTCTGACTGACTTCCCCGGCGCCGAAACCATACGTCTGGAGCAGAATTATCGCTCCACCGGCAATATCCTCAATGCGTCCAACGAGCTTATCGCCAACAACCCGGATCGCCTCGGCAAGAAGCTGTGGACCGAAGGCAAAGACGGCGAGCCGATTTCTGTTTATTGCGCCTTTAATGAGATGGATGAAGCCCGCTTTATCGTTGGCCGCATCATGGACTGGCAGGACAAGGGCGGCATGCTCAGTGAATGCGCCATTCTGTACCGCTCCAACGCCCAGTCGCGGGTACTGGAAGAAGCCTTGCTGCACAAAGGCATTGCCTACCGCATTTACGGCGGTTTGCGCTTCTTCGAGCGTCAGGAAATTAAAGATGCCATGGGTTATCTGCGGCTGATGGCCAACCGCGATGATGACGCTGCCTTTGAGCGTGTGGTCAATACCCCAGCCCGGGGTATCGGCGACAGAACCCTGGATATCCTGCGCTCTACCGCGCGTAACCACTCACTCACCTTGTGGCAGGCGTGTCAGCGCCTGCTGGAAGAAAAGGTGCTGGCCGGTCGCGCCGCCAATGCAGTACGCGGTTTTATGGATCTGATTATCCAGTTGACGACCGATACCGAAGAGATGCCTTTGTATCGCATGGCCGATAGCGTGATTCGCGATTCCGGCCTGAAGGCAATGTACGAGGCAGAGAAGGGCGAAAAGGCCCATGCCAGGGTAGAGAACCTTGAAGAACTGATCACCGCCGCCCGTACCTTTGAGATGCCGGAAGAGCTGGAAGATATGGGCGAGCTCAATGCCTTCCTCTCCCATGCGGCACTGGAAGCTGGTGAAGGTCAGGCTGATGCCTTTACCGACGCAGTGCAGTTGATGACGCTGCACGCTGCCAAAGGTCTGGAATTCCCCGTGGTCTTTATGGCCGGGGTGGAAGAGGGGTTGTTCCCCAGCAAGATGGCGCTGGAAGAGGGCGATCGCCTCGAAGAGGAGCGTCGTCTGTGCTACGTGGGTATGACCCGCGCCATGCAGCATCTGTATATTACCTATGCCGAGTCCCGCCGTATTTATGGCCGTGAGGATTACTCCAGACCATCGCGCTTTATCAAGGAGATCCCGCCCCAGTATCTGAATGAGATCCGCCTTAAAGCCTCGGTCAGTGCGCCCATGGCCAACAACCGCTTCAGCCAGCAACAGAAGGTGTTTAACGACTCTGGTTTTGCCATGGGCGATCGCGTTATGCACTTCAAATTCGGCGAAGGCCGGGTGACCAACTACGAAGGCAGTGGGCCACAGGCGCGGGTGCAGGTGAACTTTGATGATGTTGGCAGCAAGTGGCTGGTGGTGGCCTACGCCAAACTGCAGAAAGTCTGATCCGGTCACTGCAGCAACTGGGTTAATCAGCAAGCGTACCAAGCCTTCGACGGACAGGATAAGAGGCTGCATATCGGTTTGGCCTGCTTTGTTCCGGTTAGTGCTGGCGGCAACATCAAGCTTTGCTCATTGACCCGGCTGGTTATGTGATCGCCATCAAATCAGCAAAGCCCTGTACACACGCCGAATTCCTTGCATAATGGATGGCAAAATCGGGCCAAAGTCGTATCAGGAGAGCCTAACATAATGAATATTAGGGAAAAATTAGATGCTTATGCGAGGCTGGCGCGGATCGATCGGCCCATAGGCACACTACTCTTGCTCTGGCCCTGCCTGATGGCGTTGCTGCTGGCGGCCGACGGTATGCCGGATCTCAAGGTGCTGGCAATCTTCCTGGTGGGCGTGTTTGTGATGCGCGCCTGCGGTTGCATCATCAACGACTTTGCCGATCGCAAGCTGGACGGTCACGTGGAGCGCACCAAAAACCGGCCACTGGCCAGTGGCGAGGTGAGCTCAAAAGAAGCGCTGACGCTGTTTGTGATGCTGGGCCTGTTCGCTTTTGGGCTGGTGTTGATGCTCAACCCTTTGGTGGTTCAGCTGTCTGTGGTGGGCATTGTCCTCACCATCATCTATCCCTTCACCAAACGCTTTACCAACATGCCGCAGATGTTTCTGGGTATTGTCTGGAGCTGGTCGATCCCCATGGCTTATGCCGCGCAGCTGGGTGAAGTGCCACATTCAGCCTGGTGGCTGTTTGCCGCCAACTGGTGCTGGACCGTGGCCTACGACAGCATGTACGCCATGGTCGACAGAGAAGATGACCTCAAGGTAGGCATTAAATCTACTGCGATTCTGTTTGGCAGTTATGACAGACATATCATCGCCCTGTTTCAGCTGGCGGCGCTGCTTTGTTTCGTGATTGCCGGCTGGACGGCAGACAGAGGCCTGGTGTATGCCCTTGGCATACTGACTTTTATCGGCTTTGGCCTGTATCAACAGACGTTGATCTATGGCCGTGAGCGGGCCCCCTGTTTCAAGGCATTTCTCAATAACAACTGGGCCGGCATGCTGCTGTTTGTGGCACTGGGTGCGGATTTTTACTTCTTTACCTGATGAGCGCAGATTCAATAGAAACGCCCGGCGATAATGCCGGGCGTTTTTGTTGATGTTGTTACTTTACCTAGTGGTCTATTTGAGCTGATAGTTGTCGATTAAGGCATGGGCATTTTTGAGCGATTCCATTACGACGAAATGGTCAAAGCCCATCTGTTTAAAGAAGAACTCGATGATCCACTCGGTTGATAAATCGGCATCTTCACTGCAGGATCGCCCCACTTCGGCAAAGCTGGTTAAATGCTGGCCCCTGATGGTGGTTGACAGCAGAGTACACAGGCGTGTGATAGCGATATCATTGAGCTGACAAAAGCCTTCGTTTCGCGCCTGTTGCAACAGCGCGATGGGTGTTTGCCAATATGCATAGGCGTTTTTGTTGTGCTCACTGGTTTGAGGGCGACCGGCACGATCGGCAATCAGTGGATTGCAGGTTAACGTCGACAGAGACGAGTAAAATGGCAAACAGTTGATACTATCAAGCTGCAGTATGTAGAAAGCGATAACCTTTGTCAGACCATCCCCTTCCAGATCCAGCCACCATTTTTTACTTTTTGAACCTTCAAAGCACCTGATTGCCAAGGCAACGAGAATATCTTCTTTGTTACTAAACAACTTATATAGCGTGGTTGTCGAGATCCCGGCTTCTTTCGCGACTGAGCAAAATTTGAAACCTATCACACCTTCTTTGTGAATTAATTGCTCTGCCACATTCAAAATATGGTCTGCAGTGTTGATTCCCATATTTTTGTGAGATCCATCATCTAAAAAAAAGTTTTTTTATTTTACACGTTTAAAATCAATCTTCGAACGACTGAAACTAGTTTATGAAATTTTTTGTGATTGTCTTCAAAATATATCTTGGTGACGGTTCGTAATATTAATTCCGACTTCCAGGGGAATGAAATATGGTAAAGAAATTACTCTCTGCAGCAGTAGTTGCTGCACTGCTATCACCGACTGTTGCCAATGCTTCGATGTTTGCGATTGAAGCTGGAGTGATGGATTGGAATTCAAATGCGACAGAAACTTTCGGTGATTTCAAGGATACTAATTCATTTGTAACCGTAAAAGGTGCTACTGGTTCGGCATTTGGTGATATTTATGGCCATGTAAAACTGGAGAATTTTGAAGATTCTGATTTATTGGGCTCTGAGATTAATCTGGTGGGTCAAATTAATCTGGGTGACACAGACTTTAATCTCTATGGCCAGGTATTTGATAAGTCTATGCCGAATTGGGGCGAGACCAATACTTTACTGGGGGTCAGCTGGGATAGAAGCTACGACAATACCTATGTCCAGGTCGCGCTGGCGGCGCATGTTGTTAATGCTACATACAAGGCTTTTGATAAGAGCTTCGATGAACAGGGGTTTAATGGTGGCTATGCCTATATCAACCTATCTCATCACACCTCCTTTATGGATCATAACGTTAGTTTCATCTGGTGGCAGGAGGTCTTTTTCGGCAGAGATGATTTTTACCTCAAGTTAGCGGGTGATATTGAGGACGTCGGATTTAATGGTCAGTTTATTGCCAAGTGGCATACTACAGAAAATTGGTCTGCTGCAATCAGCTATCGTTATGCCGAAAACAATATGGGTAAAGTTGGCTACCATGATGGCATATTTTACTCGCTTCAATATAACTTCTAATTCGTTTGTTATTGGTTGGTTTTAATATAAGGCTGTGGCATTGCTTATTGGTATAGTCTTCTAAAAAATATAAGCACCTAAAATAATTATTTTTGAATTATCACTCATTTAATTAGTTCTGTTTTACACAATTTGGAGTTAATCATGAAAAGAACACTGACTGCGATTGCCGCCACTCTATTTCTGGCTTTTGGTGCACAAGCTGCAACCGAAGGGGTGGAGTATCAGGTTTTACCTGAGTCCGCTCAGTTCAATGCCCCCAATCAGGTCGTGAAGATCTACTCGATTAACTGTCCATTCTGCTACAAGTACGAAAAAGCGGGTATTCCCAACGACAGCATTCTGCCTGCCGGCAGCACTTTGGAGCAGTATCACATCACCACCAAGCCGCCATTCGGTGCCGAAAAAACCACAGCACTGGCGATTGCCAAAGTGATTAAGGGTGACAAGGTATTCAAGCAGCTGAAAGACAAATACTACGACCAGTACCACGTAAAAAAGGTGAAGTTCACCGATGCGGATTCGACCATCGATTTCTCTTTGGATGTGCTGGGAATGAGCCGCGCTGAGTTTGACAACAATGCCCAGAATGCTGACGTACAGGCGCTGATCACCAAGTGGGATCAGGGTGTTGAAGTGGCCAAGATCCAGGGTATTCCCGCGATTACG
>NZ_JBOZWP010000035.1:0-15734 GCF_050865035.1 Shewanella sp. GXUN23E
ATTGGTACTTATAGAGGGCGCATTACGTCGTTTGTTAAAGGATGTGATATAGACCTATACCCATATATGGACTCTTATGACATTGATGGCGATGGAGAAGTCGATCGCTGCTACAACCCAGCCGACAAAATCAAACAGCGCGTGAAAGTGCCTACCGCATGTGAGTTCGATGCTTACCTGCCTTCCACAGATGATGAAAACGCGATTAAGACTGCGACGAGCAAGGCGTTGGAACTCCTAGAGTCGATGGAGGCAGTGCTGCGTAATCCAAGTGCTGCGAATGGTTGCCAGTTGAATGGCTTGGCAACATTGATGGGCATGCCGGATTATACCCACCCTCACTTTGTCCAATTGTCTGGTTCTATTCTGAGTCGGATTGATGTCATTAAGCCAAAGCTCCAGAGTGCCGCCAGTGATCTAAGCGGTGATCCCAAAATCAGGTATCTAGTTGCTGACGGGGTAGCTGCTATTCGCAACGGGGATTTTGTGGGAATTCACTGTAAGTCATCTGATTCAGGTGTCGCAGATATTCTGTACAATGAGCGAGAAATAAGTTACCCATATTATCCTGCTAATTTTGAAGCGAATTCTCGAGACTTGAGGGATACGATCATTCATGAGACTTATCATGATGTTGGAGGGAGACATCCTGATAATATGGAATTAAATGACAGACAAAAGAAGTTTGAGAAGGCTATTGCTAATTACAATGCGCTAAGAATGCAAGATCCGAGTATAAACCCTGCACTCATGTTTGAGCGAATGACAAAAGACCCCTTCAATTTAATGTGGATGATGGAGGCTGTAAAATGTATCTAAGAGGAATTGTACTTGGTTGCTTACTAGTCTCAGCCTGCTCTTTTGGGGCACAAATTGTCACAGATGAGAGCTTGGTTTCCATTGATATGTTACCTGTCTGCAATGGTGATGCGCAGGTAAAACTTGTATACACCAATGTTTCTGAGGGCAAGCTCTTGGTCGATCCCAGTCTCATCGAGTCAGCTATGTTCGATCCCTTCAGCGCTGGAGTTGACCTGTATACTTCCGACTTTGAAGAGGTACCACTCAAAATCATGGGTGCCACAAATTCACATGGGAAATTAGAGCGCTATGCCGTTTTTGGACCGGGTGAATCGGTCGAGCACCTGATTGACTTCGACGAAATACTAACAGGGTCCATTGATAAGACTCGAAACGCTATCGTTTCGTTTGGATTTACTTCACAAGCAATCAAAGAGAATGGTGATATTGTGATTATTGATGTGTCTTCCCCCTTTCTGCTGAAGGACCATGTCATTGCACCAAGCTGCTGGCAAGAGTAAGCAGTAACCTTGAAAGAAGGGCAGCCAAGGCTGTCCTTTTTTTATTCGAAATACTCAGTAAACTGCAGTCACAATTGTCGGATATGTCATGGATGAACGATGAATACCAATAAAGAGCTGAATGTGGAGAGCAGCAGTGTCCTCCGAGTCGTAGAGTATATCCTCAGTCGGCGGGGTGAATCGTATAGCGTTGGAGATGCTGCCAATGCTCTTAACGGAGCCGAATTGTACAAAGTGGCTCAGATATTTCGCCAAGTGTGTTTGGAGCCAGAAGGGGAAAAGTCGCTGGTTGAGTTAACGACTGTAGACAATGCAAACTCTCACTGGAAAACCGGAAGGTGGGAGCTTACTGCAGACGCTTACTTTGCCTATCTCAATTACCAATCACTGCAGGTAGCGATTAGGGCCGACAGGAAGTCGAATTACGCCTTATGGGTGGCGATAATTTCTTGTGTTGTATCCATTGGTTCGCTGTTGGTTGCGTTCATGACAATAGGTTGACTCTGTACCTGTATTGTTTATTATTTCATCCATAATGCGGTTTATACCGTTTAGAGCCCTGGCAGTCGTCGGGGCGTTTTCGTTTGGGGAGAATAGTACGATGCCTGAATTCGGAACTACTTCATCATGGAGACAGGACACCCAAACCTCTTTGCCGCACAATTGCCTCCCTAGCTTCTTGCTCAGACTAAGACCCCAAAAAGCAAAACCCCAGACAAATCTGGGGTTTACATCTTTCAGGCTAATCGCGCCAGTAACGTTATCCCTTCGGGGGAAACGGATCGTTACCATACGAGTCTTTATCCCTAATCCGACCATCACGGCCATGGATTACAACCTCGCTTTTCTGGTTCTGCGCGATACCACGAGCAGCCTGCCTAGCTTCTTCTTGAGTACGGTGATGTGAAGTATCTCTAGAGTTACCCTCACCGCGTACAGCCCATCCATCAGGACGTTTTACTACATGTTGGTTTTTGCCCATCGTTCACCTCCTTACAGTGTTGTTGGACACTAATTACATGGGGGCAAACATTGAACAAAACAAGGGTTACCACATGTTTTTATTGCGTTTATTTATATAAAGAGTGGGGACAGCCACAACACTTCACTCGCAGATTACACCAAATAACCCGGCATATGCACATCAGTGACCGTCGACAGCATGGATGCTGGCGCCGCGCTTACACGGAAGTATTCACAGCGTGTCATTGAGGTGCATATGCATAAGGCCGTTCTCGGACATCCATGTCCTTCTCGGCATTCAGGCATCCTGCCTATCCCAGCGGCAGGCAATGGACAACACCAAAGCCGGAAGCCATTCCAAACCACTTCCCAACACCAAACAAATCAGCCCACACCAAATGGAAAAGGCCCACGCTCGATGCGTGGGCCTTTTCCTTTCAGCGAATACAGAAAACCCCGACACTGTTTCCAGTCTCGGGGTTTCTTTTGGCTTTAAGCTTTAGGGCTTAGGCCGGGTATGCATTTTGCGCAGAATAAATCGGGTTAGAACAAGGCGTTTTACATCGACGTTTAACTGACGAACCAAGTCATCATGACTCACTGTAAACCAGCCAGAATTCTGAACCACTGCAAACTACCTTCTTCGGTTTAATTCTTACATCTAACTAGTTTTTCTGTACAGTGGCCATCTGGCCACTCTGAACTTTTCCAACAAAAAGAATTATTATCAGTCAGCACCAGATCCCACAGAAACATATCCCCTTCTTCATCTTTCTGAGTTTCGTTAACAACCAATGTCCTCAGAAACCTATCACCTTCTGCAACGATAGAATAAACCAGGCTAGTATATGCTTTCTCACTGGTCGATAATTTCATTCCGGTCTCAGTATTATGATACATTTTATTACCAATATCATTGAATGAAATAGTTATAAAATTTTCTGGTGTACACGAATCTTCTGCCTCAGCCCAATCCCAATTACCAGTGAGTAGACTTCTAATGTCATCCTTTGGTACTGTGAAATAGGTTTCTACATACCCAAAACCTTCTACACCCATTTCCGCATACCATTCACCCGGTACTTCTGTTCTTTTGTCCAGTTGGTGAGAGCACCAAAAATAAGAGTTATCACCATCAGATTCATATATATTATGCTGTGAACTAACAATATTTTGTTCGCCATCATATATTATGCAACTATAACGATATGTTCCAGCAGGCAAGTTCCAATACGAAATTATGTAAAACCGACTATCGTCCATCGTTACCGAGTCAATTTCATCGATAGGTAACCCTTTTGAGTCTAAGCCACTGGTAACAATGAGCCTGTAGCCACCTAAATGGTCCACATCTTTGGCTATGGAATAGTTAGAGACAAAACAAAAAAAAGCTAAAACGTATAGTATTTTTCTCATAAAATTCCATTTTAACGATTAACTCACCGAACAATGAAAGAAATTGCAGCCAATCAACTTGCACTTATTGAACTTACAATACCTGTTGGTGAATAGAAAATCGATAACACTAAAAGCCTAGATATCAGTAACTATCTGGGTCTCGAACATCACCTACAAATGATCCGACTTGGGCGCATCAGTGGCAAACGACAGCATGGCGAATATTCGTCGCTTATGAATTTGCCAAAACGAAGTCTACAGGGACCCATCTATTCGCAAGAGAGTAAGAGTGAGGACAGCCACAACACTTCACTCGCAGATTACACCAAATAACCCGGCATATGCGCATCAGTGACCGTCGCCAACATGGATGTTGGCGCCGAGCTTACAGGGACCGATCTATTCGAGATAGCACAGCGTGTCACTGAGGTGCATATGCATAAGGCCGTTCTCGGACATCCATGTCCTTCTCGGCATTCAGGCATCCTGCCTATCCCAGCGGCAGGCAATGGACAACACCAAAGCCGGAAGCCATTCCAATCCCACTTCCCAACACCAAACAAAACAGCTGACACCAGATGGAAAAGGCCCACGCTCGATGCGTGGGCCTTTTCCTTTCAGCGAATAAAACAAAACCCCGACACTGTTTCCAGTCTCGGGGTTTCTTTTGGCTTTAAGCTTTAGGGCTTAGGCCGGGTATGCATTTTGCGCAGAATAAATCGGGTTAGAGCAAGTCACTTCAGCGCGACGTTTAGCTGTCTAAACGAGTGATGAAGTGACGCAGCTATCACCGATTTAGGCCAGCAAAATTACATCATACCCATTCCGCCCATACCACCCATACCACCGCCCATGCCACCCATATCGGCTGCATCGTCTTTTGGCAGCTCAGCGACCATGGCTTCGGTGGTGATCATCAGACCAGCAACAGAAGCGGCGAACTGCAGTGCGCTGCGGGTAACCTTGGTTGGGTCCAGAATACCCATTTCCAGCATGTCGCCGTAGGTGTCGTTACCGGCGTTGTAACCATAGTTACCAGAGCCGTTCTTCACATTGTTGGCAACCACAGAGGCTTCTTCACCGGCGTTGGTCGCGATTTGACGCAGTGGCGCTTCCATCGCACGCAGAGCAATAACCACACCGTGCTTCTGATCTTCGTTGTCGACGGCGATGTCACCAATCTTGGAGGCTGCGCGCACCAGGGCTACACCACCACCGGCAACCACGCCTTCTTCAACGGCAGCGCGGGTTGCATGCAGGGCATCGTCAACACGGGCTTTCTTCTCTTTCATTTCAACTTCGGTGGCAGCACCGACTTTGATGACTGCAACACCGCCAGCCAGCTTGGCCATACGCTCCTGCAGTTTTTCTTTGTCGTAGTCAGAAGTGGATTCTTCAACCTGCTGCTTGATTTGCGCAACACGGGCTTTGATCTGCTCTTCTTCACCGTTGCCATCGATGATGGTGGTGTTGTCTTTGCTGATCACTACGCGCTTGGCGGTGCCCAGATCTTCCAGAGTGGCTTTTTCCAGCTCCAGACCAATCTCTTCAGCAATCACAGTACCACCGGTCAGGATAGCGATATCCTGCAGCATGGCCTTACGACGGTCACCGAAACCTGGCGCCTTAACGGCAGCAACCTTCACGATACCGCGCATGTTGTTCACTACCAGAGTGGCCAGGGCTTCGCCTTCAACGTCTTCAGCGACGATCAGCAGTGGCTTGCCGGTCTTGGCCAGACCTTCCAGGATTGGCAGCAATTCGCGGATGTTGGAGATCTTTTTGTCTACCAGCAGTACGAATGGGCTGTCCAGTTCAACAGTGCCGGTTTCTGGCTTGTTGATGAAGTATGGAGACAGGTAACCGCGGTCAAACTGCATACCTTCAACCACGTCCAGTTCGTTTTCCAGCGCAGTGCCTTCTTCAACGGTGATCACGCCTTCTTTGCCCACTTTTTCCATCGCAGTGGCGATGATCTGGCCGATAGACTCATCGGAGTTGGCAGAGATAGTACCTACCTGAGCGATAGCCTTGGAGTCAGCACAGTCCTGAGACAGGGCTTTCAGCTCTTCAACAGCAGCGATAACGGCTTTGTCGATACCGCGCTTCAGATCCATTGGGTTCATACCGGCGGCAACGGCCTTCAGACCTTCGTTAACGATTGCCTGAGCCAGTACGGTGGCAGTGGTGGTACCGTCACCGGCGGCGTCGTTGGCCTTGGAAGCCACTTCCTTCACCATTTGCGCGCCCATGTTTTCGAACTTGTCTTCCAGCTCGATCTCTTTGGCTACGGATACACCGTCTTTGGTGATCAGTGGTGCGCCGAAGCTCTTGTCCAGCACAACATTACGGCCTTTAGGGCCCAGGGTCACTTTTACTGCGTTGGCCAGAATGTTCACACCAGCCAGCATTTTTACGCGAGCATCATTTCCGAATTTGACTTCTTTAGCTGCCATTTCTCTTTTCCTTTAATTTCTTAAACTTGAGTGGATAAGACGGTGGGTTATTCCACCACAGCCATCACATCGGCTTCAGACAGGATCAGGACTTCCTGACCGTCGATTTTTTCTTTCTTGACGCCGTAACCTTCGTTGAAGATCACTACGTCGCCAACTTTGACATCCAGTGGACGGATGCTGCCATTTTCCAGGATTCGGCCATTACCTACAGCCAGAACTTCACCGCGAGTTGATTTTTCAGCGGCGCTGCCGGTCAGCACGATCCCACCCGCTGATGTTGATTCAACTTCCATACGCTTAACAATCACGCGGTCATGTAGTGGACGAATATTCATTGATGGATTCTCCTAATGATTCCTTTTTGCCCAACAAACGTGGCGGTTTTCATGGTCTTGGCGAAGAGCAGAGCTCAAAATTCGCCGGTTGAATTCAATATGGGGACAGGGATTTCAGATCCAAGTGCCCCGACTAAAAAAATTTGAAAATTTTTACCTCAGCCCGGTTGTTCAGCAGGAAAAACTGGCTGTTGCCGCCAGTCGTTTGATTTTTCGCCGCAGGATATGTTCCCGCTCTGTGATTCATGCCTTCCTAATGTCTGACGCTTCCTGATAAAATCCCGCCCTTCAAGAGGATGGCTGACAGGATTTATGAGAGACAAACACGGGTTGCTGAGCGCGCCAATCGGCCGTGTATTGCTGAATATGAGCCTGCCCAACCTGGTCGGTATCCTCACAGTACTGGGCTTCAATCTGGTCGACACCTATTTCATCAGCCAACTGGGCACAGATGCGCTGTCGGCCATCAGTTTTACCTTTCCCGTGACGCTGGTGATCACCAGCATCGCCATCGGCATCGGTGCCGGGGTGTCGACCAATCTTGGCCGACTGATTGGCAGCGGCCATGCCCCCGAAGCCAAACTGTTTCTGCACGATGCGCTGCTGCTGACCTTGCTGGTGCTCTGGTCAATGGCGGTGCTGGGTTCCTTCTGCATTGATCCGCTGTTCTCGCTGATGGGCGCTGCGCCTTATACTCTGCCGCTTATTCATGACTATATGGTGATCTGGTATCTGGGCAGCCCGCTTTTGGTACTGATGATGGTCGGCAACCAGGGGCTACGGGCCACCGGCGATACCCGCTCACCGGCCAAAATCATGGCACTGGCTTCGCTTATCAACCTGGTACTCGACCCGATACTGATTTTCGGCTTTGGCCCCATTCCCGCCATGGGCATTCAGGGCGCCGCGATTGCCTCGCTGCTGGCCTGGATTGTGGCCATGTCGCTGTCGGCTTATCTGCTGATCATCAAACGTCATATGCTGGTACTGGCGTCACTGTCATTGTCGCGCATGCGCCGCAACTGGAAGCAGCTGGCGCATATCGCCCAGCCCGCGGCGCTGATGAACCTGATAAACCCGTTGGCCAATGCACTGCTGATGGCCATGTTGGCGCGCATCGATTATGAAGCGGTGGCCGCCTTTGGTGCCGGTGTCAGGCTGGAGTCGATTCTGCTGATCGGGGTGATGGCGCTGTCTTCCTCGCTGGTGCCCTTTATCGCCCAGAATCTGGGGGCCGGTCAGCGTGAACGCGCCCATCATGCGCTGATGATGTCGCTCAGGTTTGTGCTGATATTCCAGACGCTGGTGTACATTCCTGTGGCGCTGCTGCATCAGCAGATTGCCGCACTGTTCAGCACAGATCCTCAGGTGCTGCAGTATCTGGATTTCTATATCCTTGCCCTGCCCGCCGCCTATGGTCCGCTGGGAATGGTGATTTTGCTGGCCACTGCGCTCAACGCCTACCACAGACCCATGGCCTCGCTGGCGCTCAACCTGTGCAGGCTGTTTCTGATTATGCTGCCACTGGCCTGGCTGGGCTCAGTAGTTGCCGGTGTCGGCGGACTGATGCTGGCGCTGCCCGTCACCAATACCATCATGGGGATTGTCTGCTACCTGCTCGCCCGCAAGCTGACCGAGCCGCAAAAGCGCAGCACCGGCCATCTGAGTGAACACGGCGAAGCCATTTAAGGTAAGCTGAACCGCTAAGACTGAGGTTTAATACCAACTTCATTAATAGTTTGATCAATTCAGAGCGTGTCAGGGATTCTGATTCAAGGCGCATTGATTGACTAAGGGTGGTTCCCTTTGAGAGCAATGCAACATAGAAGCAGGATGCCTGACACGCTCACACAGTGCGGGTTTCAATGCACTTGATACCGCGTTAAGTCGTCTTGACATAGCACCACTATGACTTCGCCGACTCGCCTTGTCTCAAGTGCATTGAACTCCCGCTGAAACAGATCAACTATTAAATGAAATTGGTATAAAAAGCAGATCGCAAGGCGGCGCCCCAGTGTGCTATCCCGGAGTGCTGGCGTGAAGCGGGAGCATCGCTCGCCTGACTGCTGTCGCGGGTAACGCCATCAAAGCTGAAGTTGATAAAAGAGGTGTTCCCGGTTTTGCGACTGAATGCCAAAGCCGCACACTTCCAGCAGATGCCGTGATGCCTGATTGGCCGCCTCGACGCCGCCGACCAATGCCCCGACAGTGCCCAGCGCCCGGCAATGGTCGATCAACCCCTGCAATAGCTCTTTGGCCAGTCCTTTGCCCTGAAAAGCTTCCCCCAGTAGATAGCCGATATGCAGCGTGGCAGCGGACGCACTCGCATCCGCGCGCTCATCCGCAAACAGCAACAGCAAGCCGACAAGATCGTGACTCTCTGGCGACAGCAGGGTCAGGATTTCCCCTTCGGCCGCGCGCTGTGCAAACCAGGACTCAATCGTGGCGGCACTCACCCCCTGCCAGCAGTCAGGCAGGGCCTGGGTGACCCGGGGTGTCAGCAGTGCCAGTAATTGCCGATAGAAGCTCTCACCACAAATCTGCAGCGCCTGACGCCAGTCGATGACAGTCAGTCTGCCGGTCGTGAATTCATATGTCATTGTGCCACCTGATTAACCGCACGCAGTTCAGTCATCAACAACACCAAGGGCGCGAACAAACACCATCAAACCATACTCCAGCGATCCTGTGGTGCCCTTGGGGTTCGGTGCAGCGCGATCACATCGGTCACCACATGGTCAGATTAAATCGGCGACCCTGGCGGCATGGGCAGCGGTTTGGCAATCAAACGCTTACTGCTGTCCTCCAGTCCGGCATTGATGCCATCGGCCAGATACTGATAGTGCGCCGACAGGGTATCGCTGCTGCGCTTAGCGCGGCGCTGCAACTGCTCTTCCACTTCCCTGAGTTTGGCTTTGATATCTGCCTTGGCCGCCGCAATGGTGGCATCCTGATGCAGCGCCGCCAGCATCGCATCGATAATGACGGCATTGGCCCGCATCCACACCGCCTGCTCGGCACCCTGTGCCGGTTCCCGGTACAGAGTCTGGCCCACCAGCCGATCCAGCAGCTTGCGTATTGTCATCTGTTCCCGGTCCTGCAATGACGCCTGACTGATACGGTTAAGCCGCTCGCTTTGCAGCATCACTGTCAGAATATGCCTGCTCATCACCTCGGCCATCGCCATACTGTCGACCACGGCGCCCAGATTGGAGGGGAAGCTCTCGCGGGTACGGCCATAGTTACCGGACTTGGGCACCAGCTGCTCCTGCACCTGGGATGGGATCACCAGTGCCTGTGGCTGCAGCTGTGCCAGCAAGGCGTCCAGCGCAGCTTCCTGGGTTTCCGGTGCCAGATAGTGCCAGCTGCCGCCATTGCCCTGCTGGAAGCTGTAATCGACGCCGCCCAGCACTTTGGCCGCCGCGGTGATCTGATAACGTGTCAGCAGATAAATGGGCACAAACAGATCCGCCAGCTCGCCGGAGGGCTGCTCACTGAGCAGTGCCTGGCCGTTGAAGTTGTCGATAGCCGCTGCCCGCACCTGCGCCAGCCGGTTAAGCTCAGCCACGGGATCATCACCGTTGTCCCACAAACTGGCGTAGGCATGGGCGGCACCCGGATCGCGGGAATCCGACTCCCCAATGTAACGCAGCCCCAGATTCTGCACCCGGTCCATCAGCTTCTGCATTTGCGCCGGGCTGTCAAACTCACCGTAGCCATAGGCGATGGTGAATTTATCCCAGGGGCCGACACCTGTGGTGTAAGGCTGGCTGATATCAATCCGCTCGCCATTGAGAGTCGCCTTGGGGTGCGGATAATCCATCACCGAGGCATCCTCATTGGTGGAAGCGGCAAAGTTATGATCCAGCCCCAGCGTATGCCCGATTTCATGGGCTGACAGCTGCCGGATACGCGCCAGTGACAGCGCCATGGCAGCATCGCTGGCAGCCTGGCGGTCTTCCCAGCCGGCGGTCAAACCGCGGGCGATAAGATAATCCTGACGCACCCGCTGGCTGCCCAGAGTGACATGCCCCTTGATGATTTCGCCGGTGCGCGGATCGGTCACCGCCGCGCCATAGGACCAGCCCCGGGTCGCCCGGTGCACCCACTGGATCACGTTGTAGCGCACATCCTGGGGATCGGCATCTTCCGGCAACAATTCAACCCTGAAACCATTGATAAATCCGGCCTGGGTAAAGGCAGCCCCCCACCAGCGGCCGCCATCGAGCAGCGCACTGCGTACAGGCTCTGGCACGCCCGGGTCAAGATAGTAGGTAATGGGCTTGATCACCTCACTGGGGGCCGCGCCGGGTTTGACCTTCTGCAGCCGATGGCGCAGCAGATGGTGGCGGCGCACCGGCTCATCCACAGCCGTGGCGTAATCCAGATAGGAGTCTGACAGATAGCCTGAATTGGGATGATACGCCCGCGGCTGATAGCCGGGCTCAGGCAGCGCCACAAAAGAGTAACGCATGCGCACCGACAGGGTTTTGCCATCCGGGGTGACTTCCGCCACCTGCGGCCCGGCCTTATCAGCAGTAAAACTCAGCAGCACATCCACATCAGTGTTTTTTTCAAAGGATTTGACGCCGTCAGGCAGCACCAGCGACAACTCAGGCTGCAGCTGATAGCTGCCCTGATTGGTGGCTGCCAGAGTATCACTCACGCCATGCAGATCGTTGATCACCAACTGATTGATAGGCACCAGCGGCGCCTCTCCCGGCAGCAGTTTGCCTTTCCATAATACCGACTCGGCGAAGGCCTCGCGCACGGCGCGCTGCTCGGCCGCGTTGTCAGTACCGGCGCGATAGCTGGTATTGAGCTGTCTTAGGATAATGAAAGGCCCCATCCGCTCAAACTGCACCAGCCGGGTATTGCCCAATTGCCCGCGATCCAGCCCGATGTCATTGGAGCCAACACCATGGGGCAAACTGGTCATCAGGATCATCGGCTGGTTGAGCAGCGCAGCATCGACCTGCAGATACACCTCGCCCGTGTTTTCATGATATTTCAGATCGAGAAAGCCATCGGCGGCGCGACTTTGTTTAATGATGTCCTGACTGTCAACGGCGATAACATTGAGGCTGGCAAGGCTCAGGCCGACGGCCAAAGCCAGATGGTGGAGTTTCATTCCCTGCTCCCTTCTTGGATTTGAGATGCAACTTTCCTGAGGTCTGTCGCAAAAAAAGTGGCGGATCATTGACCAGCCACTCTACAGGATTTGTATACAATTTTGTATGGCCGCAGGCCACTCAATCAGTCAGATTGATGTTGCCGTTTGTAACCAACCCATTTCTCCAGTGTCTCGAACAACTCCTTAAGTTCGATAGGCTTGGTGATATGAGCATTCATACCGGCCGCCAGACTCTTTTCCCGATCGCCTGTCATGGCGTGGGCTGTCATGGCGATAATCGGCAGTTGCTCAGAGGTATAGCGTTTACGCAGCTCTGCCGTCGCGGTGAGACCATCCATGACCGGCATCTGAATATCCATCAGCACCGCATCGAATGGCTGGCTGTCGATCATATCCAGTGATTCCTGACCATTCCCGGCCACCACCACTTCATAGCCCCCACTCTTGAGCAGCTCGGACGCCACCTGCTGGTTGATGAAGTTATCTTCCACCAGCAACACCAGTCCCTTGCCTGCAGCATCTTCAGACTCACCGGCGGCGGGCCCGGCCTGCTCACTGTGGCTGGAGTCAGGCTTGGCATCAATCACCCGACCTTCGGTCTCAGGCCTGAATGCCGCCATGATCTCGTCGTACAGAGCAGAGGCTTTAAAGGGTTTCTGCAACAGGGCAAATACCTGATGTTCTTCCAGTTGTTGCTGCAGAGGCTCGGCACCATAGGCTGTCATCATGATGATCACCGGCCGCTTATCCAGCTTGCCGGACGCCATCAGCGCATCGATTTGCGCCACCACCTGCACGCCATCCATCTCAGGCATCATCCAGTCCATCAGGATCAGATCCACCGGTGCCTGCTGCAACTTATACAGCGCCTCTTTGCCGCTGGCGGCGGTACTCACATCAAAATGGAAGTCACGCATCAACGTCGAATAGATCTGCAGGGCGCTGGGGTTATCGTCCACCACCAGCGTGCGCAGCCGGGTCAGCCGCTCGGGCACCACATACTCAGGAGCCTTGGCTTCTTCCGCCAGCTCCATGCTGATGGTAAAGCTGAAGGTCGAGCCTTTGCCCGGTTCACTGGTCACCTGCATCTTGCCCCCCATCATGGTCACCAGGTGACGGCTGATGGACAACCCAAGGCCGGTGCCGCCATATTTGCGGGTAGTTGAACCATCGGCCTGGGAGAAGGCATCGAACAGCTTGACCTGCTGCTCCTTGCTGATGCCTATGCCGGTATCCCGCACCCAGAATTTGAGGGTGATGCGATTATCCCGCTCGCCCAAATCCTCACAGCCCAGCTCCACTTCGCCCTTCTGGGTGAACTTGACCGCATTGGACAACAGATTGATAAGCACCTGTCCCAGACGCAAAGGATCGCCCTTGAGCATCAGTCCGGCAGTCACCGGCGCGTACAACAGCAACTCCACTCCCTGTTCCTGGGCGCGAATGGCGTTCAGATCCAGCGCATGATCCAGCACCTTATCCAGCGGGAACTCGACCTTTTCCAGCTCCAGCTTACCGGCCTCAATTTTGGAGAAATCGAGAATGTCGTTGATGATGCGCAACAACGACTGCGCCGAGAAGCTGGCCTTGTCCAGATAGTCCTGCTGCTGAGCGGTCAGAGTGGTGCGTCCTGCCAGCTGCAGCATGCCGATAATGGCGTTCATCGGGGTACGGATTTCATGGCTCATATTGGCCAGGAATTCACTCTTGTACAGGTTAGCCAGCTCCGCATCCTGCTTGGCTTCCAGCAGAGCGCCCTCGTTCAGTTTCTGGCGGGTAATGTCTTTGTGGGTTCCCACCATACGCTTGGGCTGGTTGTCGCCGGTGAATTCCACCACCCGGCCACGGGACAGGATCCAGTGATACTGACCGGTTTTACCCTTGAGCCTGAACTCAATCTCGTAGGTATCCACCGGATTGGCCAGATACTGCTCGCGGTACTCCTCAACCCGCTGACGATCGTCAGGGTGGATCAGCCCATCTATGGTGGACAGCAGCGCCGGGAACTCATTGGGACGGTAACCCAGCATGGAGTAATAGGCCGGGTTGCAGATGATCTGCTCTGAGTCCAGATACCAGTCCCACAGACCATCTTCCACTGCGTCCATCGCCAGATGGTAACGCTGCTCCGACAAGCGCAGCTGCTCGGCTGACTCGTACTCGCGGGTGACATCTCGCCACACGGCAATCAAGCCCAGCAGTTCACCGCGACGGTTGTAGAACGGCATCTTGAGGGCATCGAGCAGCACAGGTTTACCGGCCAGCTCTACCTTCTCCTGATACTTGAGCGGCAGTCGCTCACGCAATACCTGCTCATCCTCAGCCTTGATGCGCTCAGCCTGCTCAGGCGATGACAACTCAAACGCAGACAGACCTATCATTTCACTTTCGGTGTAACCCAGCATCCGCTCGGCGGCCTTGTTACAGCCCAGATAGCGACCATCTTTATCTTTAAACACAATGGCTTCCGGGATGGAATCCAGCAAAGAACGCAACAGCGCATACTCGCGTTCACGCCGCTCAGTGGTCTCTTTTAATCGCTCGGTACGGCGGGCCACCAGCTTATCCAGCCGCTTGTTCTGCTCCGACAGGTGCATGGTGTACTGCTGGTTTTCCTCAAAGATACGGCTGATCAGATGGAACCAGGGCTCCCATCCGGGCGTGATCCGCTCCGGTGGCTTACGCGGTGAAATGGAACAGCCTTCCAAATGCGCCAGCAACTTGGAGGCGGGCGTCACGAAGGAGCGACGGGTCTGCCAGTGTACTATGGTCACCAATACCGACAGCGCAATCACCACCAGCAGGAAGGTCATCTCCAGCTTTTCCCAGGAGGTTTTGTTGAGCTCCTCTTCACTCTGGATATAAACCAGACGCCAGGGCGCATTCTGCAGTGCCACCGAATGGATATAGTAACCATTGCGCACCATGCCCTGACTGGCTTCAAACAGCTCATGCTCGGTCAGTGAATGCAGCGGCGCCGGCAGGCGCTGGCTTAAGTGGTAAACCCGGCTGACCGAGGAATCGTCATAATCGCTGTGTGACAGAATATTGTTGTTCTGATCCAGCAGGATAACCGTACCCGGCATTTTGAAATACATGCGGATTTGGCGGGTCAGGGACGCCAGCGTCATATCCAGATTGATGGAGCCGATAAACTCATCCTGCAGATACACAGGCACACCCAGAGTGGTCACCAGCCCCTTGGCGCTGTCAACATAGGCTTCGCTCCAGAACACGCTGCGCTGCGGGTTCATCGCCGGAGTAGCCAGCTGGAATTGCTTCTTGTTGAGCAGTTCCTCCCGAAACCGTTGTTCATCCTGGGGCCAGGGATAATAGGACATCATCCGTCGCTTGGAGATATAGTAAATCGCCGATGCCTTGGGCACGGCTTCCATGGCGACAGGGAAGGATAAAGACAGCTCAAACAGCATCTCCAGTTCCTGATAGAACTTGTCGCTGCGGCCATCCAGCGAGCCGGCGCCGGTAATCCGGCCCATATTGGTAAATGGCTGACCACTCTGGGCAAAACTGGGTTCCAGAGTGAAATACTGGCCATTTTCGTGAAATTTTTCGTACTTGGGCAGGCTGTCCTGACGCACCATCTCGCCCAATCTCAGGTGATCCACCGCCACATTACGCAGACTCTTTACCGCGCGTATGCCGGCTTCCAGCAACAGGTCTATTTGCATCACATGACGGGCGACTTCTTCCTTACGCTGCACCGCGTTCTGCGCACGCCCCCGGTCGAAATCGATCCAGGCAGTAAACAGCGCCATCACGATCACCCCGATATAGGTGTAGAACACTGCCCGGTTGTAATTTTTAAGAATGGGGGATTTCAGTTGAAAATCCTGCTCGCCGGATTTCATCAATAACCTGGTAATGGATCAAGGACATGCAGCGATGATAGCAAGCCGGGCAGGTGTTGAGTATCCCTTTGCTTTGGTTTGCGGTTGTTGCCGCAGGTGGGGACAAATTTCGATACTGACGTATCGGTGTTGTAAGGATGGCGACCTGCAGTCACCTGAAATCCAGTGCCCACAGTTGGCACTTCACTTTTCAATGGTTACTGCCCAGATCATCATACCCACTTGGGCTTCAGCCGCTGCTAGGTGTTGTGATT
>NZ_JBOZWP010000036.1:0-15559 GCF_050865035.1 Shewanella sp. GXUN23E
CGATATGTTCCTTTCTTTTCGAGAGTGGCCGGTTCGGGGGAACCGACCAATATCAAACAAATTACCAGTTATACCAGCCTAGCGCTGAAAATCTAGCTTCTCGCTTCAATAACTGCTTTAGCAATGTTTTGTGGTGCTTCAGCGTACTTCAAAAACTCCATGGAGTATGAGGCACGACCCTGAGTTGCAGAGCGCAAATCAGTCGCATAACCAAACATTTCAGCCAGAGGTACCACACAGCGGATAATCTTGATGCCAGCCACGCCGTCATCCATACCCTCAATCAGACCACGACGACGGTTCAGGTCACCGACCACGTCGCCCATGTAATCTTCAGGTGTGGTTACTTCTACTTTCATGCAAGGCTCGAGCAACACAGGGCTGGCTTGCAGCGCACCCTTCTTGAAGCCCATAGAACCTGCAACCTTGAAGGCCATCTCGTTTGAGTCCACATCGTGATATGAACCGTCGAACAGAGTGACCTTCACGTCCAGAACAGGGAAGCCAGCGAGTACACCGTTCTTCATCTGCTCCTGGATACCTTTGTCAACGGCAGGAATGTATTCCTTTGGAATCACACCACCCACAATCCCATTGACGAATTCATAACCGGCGCCTTCTTCATTAGGCTCCAGCTTCAGCCATACGTGACCGAATTGACCTCGACCACCGGACTGGCGAACAAACTTGCCTTCCACTTCCACGCTGGAACGAATTGTTTCACGATAGGCAACCTGAGGCTTACCTACGTTACACTCCACGCTGAACTCGCGACGCATACGGTCAACGATGATGTCCAGGTGCAATTCGCCCATACCGGAGATCAGGGTCTGTCCTGATTCTTCATCGGTCTCGACGCGGAATGATGGGTCTTCAGCCGCCAGCTTCTGCAGCGCAATACCCATTTTTTCCTGATCGGCTTTAGAGCGAGGTTCTACCGCAATGGTAATCACTGGCTCAGGAAACTCCATACGCTCCAGGATGACCTTGTGGTCACCGTCACACAGAGTGTCACCCGTGGTGACATCTTTCAGACCAATAGCCGCCGCGATATCACCGGCGCGAACTTCTTTCAGCTCTTTACGGTCATTGGCATGCATCTGCACGATACGGCCAATACGCTCACGTTTGCCCTTCACTGAGTTATACACAGCGTCACCCGACTGCAGAACTCCGGAGTACACACGGATAAAGGTCAGGGTGCCCACGAAGGGATCAGTGGCAATTTTGAATGCCAGCGCAGAAAACGGCGCGTTGTCATCAGACTCGCGTTCTACTTCGTTGTCGCGATCATCGATACCTTTAATAGCAGGTACATCAACCGGCGCAGGCAGGTATTCAACCACGGCATCCAGTACCGCCTGAACACCCTTGTTCTTGAACGCACTGCCACAGGTGGCCAGCACGATTTCATTGTTAATGGTACGCTGGCGCAGTGCCTGTTTGATTTCCTCTTCTGACAGATCACCCTCTTCCAGGTATTTTTCCATCAATTCTTCAGAGGCTTCAGCAGCTGCTTCAACCAGGTACTCGCGCATCTCGGCCGCTTTTGCTGCCAAGTTTGCTGGAATTTCTTCATAGGCAAAGGTCATCCCCTGGTCCGCTTCGTTCCAGTTGATTGCCTTCATCTTAATCAGGTCGATGACACCCTTGAACTCATCTTCAGCGCCAATATTCAGCTGAATAGGCACGCAAGTCGCGCCAAGACGAGTGCGGATCTGCTTGACTACGCGATCGAAGTCAGCACCGGCACGGTCCATCTTGTTGACGAATACCATTCGCGGAACGTGATATTTGTCAGCTTGTCGCCATACAGTTTCAGACTGTGGTTCTACGCCTGAGGATCCACAAAATACAACCACGGCACCGTCCAGCACGCGCAAAGAACGTTCAACTTCAATGGTGAAGTCAACGTGGCCTGGGGTGTCGATAATATTGATGCGGTGTTCAGTGAACTGTGCATCCATACCACGCCAGAAGGTGGTTACGGCTGCGGAAGTAATTGTGATACCACGTTCCTGCTCCTGCACCATCCAGTCGGTTGTTGCGGCACCATCGTGCACTTCACCGATTTTGTGGGACAGACCGGTATAAAACAGAACGCGTTCAGTTGTGGTGGTTTTACCAGCGTCAACATGAGCACAGATACCGATGTTACGGTAGCGCTCAATTGGAGTTGTACGAGCCACGATTATATCCTCTTATCCGGGATATGGCGCCCCGGAAACAACATAGAGGCGTGGGCCGAAGCCCACGCCAATTTTATTACCAGCGGTAATGAGCAAACGCTTTGTTTGCTTCGGCCATGCGGTGAACGTCTTCACGCTTCTTCACTGCAGTGCCTTTGTTGTCGGATGCATCCAGCAGTTCACCTGCCAGGCGCAGAGCCATAGATTTTTCACCACGCTTGCGAGCAGCTTCAACCAACCAGCGCATCGCCAGAGCGTTACGACGCACTGGACGAACTTCACATGGTACCTGGTAAGTAGAACCACCAACGCGGCGAGATTTCACCTCAACTGATGGGCGTACGTTGTCCAGGGCTGCTTCCAGAACTACCAGATGATTTTCGCCTTTCTTCTCGGCTACAACATCCAGAGCTTTGTAGATAATTTTTTCTGCAGTTGACTTTTTGCCATCCTGCATAATGACGTTGATGAACTTAGCCAGCAACTCACTGTTGAACTTTGGATCAGGTAGGATTTTACGTTGTCCTACTACGCGACGTCTTGGCATAACAATTCTCCGTATGCTTCAGGTATTTCCAAAACTGGAATTACAAATGTTTAGCTTGGCCTTACTTAACGGGAAACCATTAAGACTTAGGACGCTTAGCACCGTACTTGGAACGGCCTTGGCGACGGGTAGTCACGCCAGCACAGTCCAGGGCGCCACGAACAGTGTGGTAACGCACACCTGGCAAGTCTTTAACACGACCGCCACGGATCAGGATTACACTGTGCTCTTGCAGGTTGTGGCCTTCACCGCCGATGTATGAAGTTACTTCAAAACCGTTGGTCAGACGCACACGCGCTACTTTACGCAGAGCAGAGTTTGGTTTCTTTGGAGTGGTGGTGTACACACGAGTACAAACACCACGCTTCTGTGGGCACGCTTCCAGTGCAGGAACGTTAGTCTTTTCGACTTTGGCTGCACGTGGCTTACGTACCAACTGGTTAACAGTTGCCATGTAATAGCTCCAAATTAGTTGAATCTAGCTCAACAAATGGGTGTAAAAAATCTAATCCCACTATGGTGGGACGCGGAATTTTAGAAAGGTAATGCATGGCTGTCAAGAAATAGCCAACTTTTGCCTCTCTATACAATAAAAAAGGCGCCCCAGGCGCCTTTTTATAACTAACCTTGAGGTTAATCGTGTGAGCTGGTCATGTTCAGCAGATCAGCCAGGTTCTGTTCAGCTTCGCTGGCGCTGATGGTCTGAACTTCGTCAGTCACCGCCGCATTGCGCTTCTGATTACGCTGGTTGTGATACGCAAAACCGGTACCGGCTGGGATCAGACGACCCACAATCACGTTCTCTTTCAGACCGCGCAGGTTATCACTCTTACCACCAACTGCAGCTTCAGTCAGTACGCGAGTGGTTTCCTGGAACGAGGCCGCAGAGATGAACGATTCAGTCGCCAAGGAGGCCTTGGTAATACCCAGCAGTTCACGTTCGAACTTGGCAGGCAGCTTACCAGCCGCTTCCAGATCACGGTTAGCGATCTTCACGCGGGCCACTTCAACCTGTTCGCCTTCCAGGAACTCTGAGTCACCGGCTTCAGTGATGATGCACTTACGCAGCATCTGGCGGATGATAACTTCAATGTGCTTGTCGTTAATCTTCACGCCCTGCAGACGGTAAACGTCCTGAACTTCGTTCACGATATAGTTGGCTACATGGTGGATACCACGCAGACGCAGAATGTCGTGAGCCGCTTCTGGACCGTCGGCGATCACTTCACCACGCTCAACCTTTTCACCTTCGAACACGTTCAGGTTACGCCACTTAGGGATCATCTCTTCGTAAGCGTTGCCGCCTTCATTAGGAGTGATCACCAGACGACGCTTACCTTTGGTTTCTTTACCGAAGGAGATAGTACCGCTAACTTCGGCCAGAATTGCAGGCTCTTTTGGCTTACGCGCTTCAAAGAGGTCAGCAACCCGTGGCAGACCACCGGTAATATCGCGGGTTTTGGACGATTCCTGAGGAATACGAGCCAGGGCGTCACCCACGCGGATCTGAGCGTTGTCAGCCAGGTTCACAATCGCATTACCTGGCAGGAAGTACTGTGCAGGTACTTCGGTACCGGGGATCATCAGATCGTGTCCATTTTCGTCCACCAGACGAATCATTGGACGCATCTCTTTACCGGCAGTACCACGTTGACCCACATCCAATACCACGATAGAAGACAGACCTGTCAGCTCGTCGGTTTGGGTGGTCATGGTCACGCCATCGATCATGTCCTGGAACTTCACATAACCCGCCACTTCAGTGATGATTGGGTGAGTGTGTGGATCCCAGTTCGCAATGATCTGGCCAGCTTTAACCGCTTCGTCTTCCTGAATGCTCAGTACAGTACCGTAAGGCACCTTGTAGCGTTCTTTCTCACGGCCCATGTCATCGATAATCGCCAGTTCAGAAGAACGGGATACAATAACCAGCTTACCGTCAGAGTTGGTCACATGCTTGGCGTTGTGCAGTTTCAGCGTACCGTCGGTCTTCACCTGAACATTGTTCTCGGCAGACGCTCGGGATGCCGCACCACCGATGTGGAACGTACGCATCGTCAGCTGGGTACCTGGTTCACCAATCGACTGAGCTGCGACTACACCGATAGCCTCACCCATGTTGATCAGGTGACCACGGGCCAGGTCACGGCCGTAACACTTGGCACATACGCCGAAGTCGGTTTCACAGGTAATAACGGAGCGCACCTGCACTTCGTCGACACTGTGCTCTTCCAACTTGTCACACCATGCTTCGTCCAGCAGGGTGTTACGTGGTGCCAGCACTTCTTCAGTACCTGGGTAGAACACGTCTTCTGCAACCACACGACCCAGTACGCGCTCACGCAGCGGCTCAACTACGTCACCACCTTCAATCAGCGGCTTCATGGTCAGACCTTCGGTCGCGCCACAATCGTCTTCAACGATGACCAGATCCTGAGCAACGTCTACCAGACGACGAGTCAGGTAACCGGAGTTCGCCGTCTTCAGTGCGGTATCCGCCAGACCCTTACGGGCACCGTGGGTAGAAATAAAGTACTGCAGTACGTTCAGACCTTCACGGAAGTTCGCCACAATTGGCGTCTCGATGATGGAGCCGTCTGGCTTGGCCATCAGACCACGCATACCCGCCAACTGACGGATCTGAGCAGCACTACCACGAGCGCCTGAGTCGGCCATCATATAGATGCTGTTGAAGGACTTCTGCTTCTCTTCCACGCCATCACGGTTGATGACCGCTTCGGTAGACAGGTTTTCCATCATGGCCTTGGACACTTGTTCGTTGGTCCGGGCCCAGATATCGATGACCTTGTTGTAACGTTCACCCGCAGTTACCAGACCAGACTGGAACTGCTCCTGGATTTCCAGCACTTCCTCTTCGGCCTCTTTCACCAGGCTGTACTTCAGCTCTGGGATAACCATGTCGTTGATACCTACTGAGGCACCAGAGATGGTGGCGTATTGGAAACCGGTGTACATCAGTTGGTCGGCGAAGATAACAGTATCTTTCAGACCCAGCTGACGGTAACAGGTGTTCAGCAGACGGGAAATCTGCTTCTTGCCCATATCCTGGTTCACCAGGTCAAAAGACAGACCGGCTGGCAGAATGTTGGACATCAGTGCACGACCAACAGTGGTATCCACGATGCGACGGATCTGAGTACGCTCACCGTTCTCATCGATCTGAGTTTCGGTCAGACGCACTTTCACGCGGGCGTGCAGTTCAGCAGCACCGGTGCGGTAAGCTTTTTCAGCTTCAGCCACAGACGCAAACACCATGCCTTCACCCTTGCCGTTGATACGCTCACGGCTGAGGTAGTACAGACCCAATACCACGTCCTGAGAAGGAACGATAATAGGTTCACCGTTGGCAGGTGACAGGATGTTGTTGGTAGACATCATCAACGCACGGGCTTCCAGCTGGGCTTCCAGTGTCAGCGGTACGTGAACAGCCATCTGGTCACCGTCGAAGTCAGCGTTGTACGCCGCACACACCAGCGGGTGCAGTTGGATCGCTTTACCTTCAATCAGCACTGGTTCAAACGCCTGGATACCCAGACGGTGCAGTGTTGGTGCACGGTTGAGCAGTACCGGATGTTCACGGATCACTTCATCCAGAACGTCCCATACTTCCGCCACTTCACGCTCAACCATCTTCTTGGCAGCTTTGATGGTGGTGGCCAGGCCACGACCTTCCAGCTTGCCGTAGATGAATGGCTTGAACAGTTCCAGTGCCATTTTCTTCGGCAGACCACACTGATGCAGACGCAGAGTAGGACCTACGGTAATTACCGAACGGCCTGAGTAGTCTACGCGCTTACCCAGCAGGTTCTGACGGAAACGACCCTGCTTACCTTTGATCATGTCGGCCAGAGACTTCAGCGGACGCTTGTTGGAGCCAGTGATGGCGCGGCCACGACGACCGTTATCCAACAGCGCATCTACAGATTCCTGCAGCATACGCTTTTCGTTACGTACGATGATGTCAGGCGCAGCCAGATCCAGCAGACGCTTCAGACGGTTGTTACGGTTGATCACGCGGCGATACAGATCGTTCAGATCTGAAGTCGCGAAACGGCCGCCATCCAGTGGTACCAGAGGACGCAGGTCCGGTGGCAGCACAGGCAGTACGCGCAGGATCATCCACTCAGGCTTGTTACCTGAAGTGTAGAAAGCTTCCATCAGCTTCAGACGCTTGGTCACTTTCTTGCGACGGGTTTCAGAGTTGATGGATGGCAACTCTTCACGCATCTGCTCGATTTCTTTTTCCAGATCGATCGCTTTCAGCAGTTCCATCACTGCTTCAGCACCCATCTTGGCTTCGAACTCGTCACCGTACTCTTCCAGCGCATCCAGGTAGTTTTCTTCGGTCAGCATCTGACCGCGCTCCAGGCTGGTCATGCCTGGCTCGATAACTACAAAAGATTCAAAGTACAGTACGCGCTCGATGTCACGCAGAGTCATATCCAGCATCAAACCGATACGGGACGGCAGTGACTTGAGGAACCAGATGTGAGCCACAGGGCTCGCCAGTTCAATGTGACCCATACGCTCACGACGTACTTTAGTCTGGGTAACTTCTACGCCACACTTTTCACAGATCACACCGCGGTGCTTAAGACGCTTGTACTTACCGCACAGACACTCATAGTCTTTTACAGGACCAAAGATACGCGCACAGAACAGGCCTTCACGCTCAGGCTTGAAAGTACGGTAGTTGATGGTCTCAGGCTTCTTAACTTCACCAAATGACCAAGAGCGGATCAGATCAGGCGACGCCAGGCCGATCTTGATGCCGTTGAACTCTTCGGTCTTGCTTTGCTGTTTCAGAAACTTTAATAAGTCTTTCACGTTTCTCTCCTGAAGGAGTTAAACCGGGTGCCCCGCTTTCGCGGGACACCGATTCTGTTACCAACGAGGCCTTGGCCCGTATTACTCTTCGTCCAGCTCGATATTGATACCGAGTGAGCGGATTTCTTTCAGCAATACGTTGAAGGACTCTGGCATGCCAGGCTGCATCTGATGGTTGCCGTCCACGATGTTCTTATACATCTGGGTACGACCATTCACGTCGTCAGACTTCACAGTGAGCATTTCCTGCAGGGTATACGCAGCGCCGTATGCCTCCAGGGCCCACACTTCCATCTCACCGAAACGCTGACCACCGAACTGAGCTTTACCGCCCAGAGGCTGCTGGGTAACCAAGCTGTACGAACCGGTAGAACGGGCGTGCATCTTGTCATCCACCAGGTGGTTCAGTTTGAGCATGTACATGTAACCCACGGTTACTGGACGCTCAAATTCGTTACCGGTACGACCATCAAACAGGGTCAGCTGGCCAGAAGTTGGCAAGCCGGCAAGCTCAAGCATCTGCTTGATCTCTTTCTCTTTGGCACCGTCAAACGCAGGAGTAGCAACCGGCAGACCTTCTTTCAGGTGCTTGGCCAGACGCAGAACTTCTTCGTCGGTGAAAGAGTCGATATCGACTTTCTGCTGAGATTCACCCAGCTCATATGCCTGCTTGATGTAACCGCGCAGTTCAGCCAGTTCACGCTGTTCTTCCAGCATGCTCTGAATGCGGTTACCGATCCCCTTGGCTGCAGCACCCAGGTGAACTTCCAGTACCTGACCGATGTTCATACGGGATGGTACACCCAGTGGGTTCAGCACGATGTCTACAGGGTTACCCTGCTCATCGTATGGCATATCTTCGATAGGACAGATCTTGGAGATAACACCCTTGTTACCGTGACGACCCGCCATCTTGTCACCTGGCTGGATAGTACGCTTAACCGCCAGGTAAACCTTAACGATCTTCAGTACACCTGGAGCCAGATCATCACCTTGGGTGATCTTGCGACGCTTGATTTCAAACTGCTTGTCGAAGTCAGCTTTCAGCTCTTCGTGCTGCTCAGCCAACTGCTCCAGTTCAGTTTGTTTTGCTTCGTCGTCAATCGCCTGAGTCAGGTATTCCTTACGGGCAATCTCAGCCAGCTGGGCTTCGCTGTAACCAGCATTGATCAGCAGGTTACGGGCACGGTCGAAGATACCATTTTCCAGGATCTTGAACTCTTCGGTCAGGTCCTTACGAGCCTGAGCGATGTGCATCTCTTCGATTTCCAGCGCACGCTTGTCTTTCTCAACGCCATCGCGGGTAAATACCTGCACGTCGATAACGGTACCTTTCACAGAGTTAGGCACACGCAGCGAGCTGTCTTTTACGTCAGAGGCCTTTTCACCGAAGATGGCACGCAGCAACTTCTCTTCTGGAGTCAGCTGAGTTTCACCCTTCGGAGTCACCTTACCCACCAGGATGTCGCCACCCTTCACTTCTGCACCGATGTAAACGATACCTGACTCGTCCAGCTTGGACAGAGCAGACTCACCTACGTTAGGGATGTCAGCAGTGATCTCTTCGCTGCCCAGTTTGGTATCACGAGCGATACAAGACAGTTCCTGAATGTGAATCGTGGTGAAACGGTCTTCCTGCGCAACGCGCTCGGAGATCAAAATCGAGTCTTCGAAGTTGTAACCGTTCCAGGTCATGAACGCGATACGCATGTTCTGACCCAGAGCCAGGTCACCCAGATCCGTAGATGGACCGTCAGCCAGTACGTCGCCACGAACAATCGGATCACCGACTGAGCAGCATGGACGCTGGTTGATACAGGTGTTCTGGTTAGAACGGGTGTACTTGGTCAGGTTATAAATGTCGATACCGGCTTCGCCTGGGCGCAGCTCATCTTCATTTACCTTAACCACGATACGGCTGGCATCAACATAGTCGATCACACCGCCACGCTTGGCAGCGACAACCACACCAGAGTCAACAGCCAGGTTACGTTCAATACCGGTACCTACCAGAGGCTTGTCAGCTCTCAGCGTTGGTACGGCCTGACGTTGCATGTTCGCACCCATCAATGCACGGTTGGCGTCGTCGTGCTCAAGGAACGGAATCAACGAGGCTGCAACAGAAATAATCTGTTGTGGCGATACGTCCATATACTGGATGTCAGATGCGCGCATAAAGGTAGATTCACCTTTATGACGACAGGCTACCTGCTCTTCCAGAATACGACCGTCGCTGTCCAGTGCAATGTTGGCCTGTGCTACTACGTAGCGGCCTTCTTCGATGGCAGACAGGTATTCCACATCTTCGGTCACCACACCATCAACTACTTTACGGTATGGAGTTTCCAGGAAACCGTAAGAGTTGGTGCGGGCAAACGTTGCTAACGAGTTGATCAGACCAATGTTTGGACCTTCAGGGGTCTCAATTGGACACAGACGACCGTAGTGAGTTGGGTGTACGTCTCGAACTTCGAAGCCGGCACGCTCACGGGTCAGACCGCCTGGACCCAGAGCCGAAATACGGCGCTTGTGGGTTACTTCAGACAGTGGGTTGTTCTGGTCCATAAACTGAGACAGCTGAGAAGAGCCAAAGAACTCTTTTACTGCCGCAGAAATTGGCTTGGCGTTGATCAGATCCTGAGGCATCAGCTCGTTCAGATCGCCCAGAGACAGACGTTCACGAACAGCACGCTCAACACGTACCAGACCTACACGGAACTGGTTCTCAGCCATTTCGCCTACGGAGCGGATACGACGGTTACCCAGGTGGTCGATATCGTCCACTTCGTCGCTGCCGTTACGGATTTCGATGATCTTCTTCATCACCGCAACGATGTCTTCCTGGCTCAGTACGCCGGTACCCACGTCATCAGGAATTTCCAGACGACGGTTGAACTTCATACGACCTACTTTAGACAGGTCATAACGCTCATCGCTGAAGAACAGGTTCTGGAACAGCGCTTCGGCAGCATCTTTGGTTGGTGGCTCGCCAGGACGCATCATGCGATAGATTTCAACCAGTGCTTCCAAACGGTTGGAAGTGGTATCAATGCGCAGTGTGTCGGAGATATAAGCACCGTGATCCAACTCGTTGATGTACAGAGTAGATACGTCTTTAATGCCAGCCATAGACAACTGAGCCAGGACTTCCAGACTCAGCTCGCTGTTGGCACTAACCAGCACTTCACCGGTATCAGGATCGATATAGTCCTGAGCAGCAATCTTACCAACGATGTACTCAACCGGTACTTCCAGTTCAGTGGTGTTGGTTTTTTCCAGCTGACGGATATGACGGGCAGTAATGCGGCGGCCTTTTTCAACCAGCACATTGCCTTCACTATCTTTGATATCAAAGCTGGCAGTTTCGCCACGCAGACGCTCAGGCACCAGCTCCATAACCAGCGCATCTTTCTTCACAGTGAAAGTGATGCGGTCAAAGAAGGTGTCCAGAATCTCCTGAGTAGAGAAATCCATGGCACGCAGGATAATCGTGGCAGGCAGCTTACGACGACGGTCGATACGAACGAACAATGCGTCTTTCGGATCGAATTCGAAGTCCAGCCAGGAACCACGGTAAGGAATGATGCGTGCGTTATACAGTACTTTACCTGATGAGTGAGTCTTACCACGGTCGTGGTCGAAGAACACACCAGGGCTGCGGTGCAACTGAGACACAATTACACGCTCGGTACCGTTGATCACAAAAGTACCGTTTTCAGTCATCAGAGGGATATCCCCCATGTAGACTTCTTGCTCTTTAATGTCTTTGACTGTACCAGGTGCAGCTTCGCGATCGTACAGCACCATGCGCAGTTTAACGCGCAGCGGAGCAGAATAAGTTACACCGCGGATCTGACACTCTTTCACATCAAAAACAGGCTCACCCAGCTTGTAGCTGACATACTGCAGCTCAGAGTTACCGGAAAAGCTCTTGATGGGAAATACGCTACGGAAAGCAGCTTCTAAGCCACGCTCACCGGTAGGGTCTTGATCGATGAAAGTTTTGAAAGAGTCTAACTGAATAGACAACAGGTAAGGAATGTCCAATACGCGTGGACGCTTACCGAAGTCTTTACGAATACGCTTCTTTTCAGAATAGGAGTAAACCATGGGTTTCCTCTGCTTGCGAGATAAGACCAGGACTGATACAACCGAATTGGCTGAACCAGCACGTTTGCCCATCACCGTTGATGGCAAGAACCTAACCAATAATCACTGCTAGGGACTGCTTGAACCCCTGACGACGAACGGTGAAAAAATCGCCAGAGCCTTTAGCGCAAAAAAGGCCGACGGTTAAAAAACCGCCAGCCTCCACCTGATTGCTCAGGTGTTTTAGCAAGCTAAAATAATAGCTTACTTGATCTCTACTTGAGCGCCAGCTTCTTCCAGCTCTTTCTTCAGAGCTTCAGCTTCTTCTTTAGAGATGCCTTCTTTGATAGCTACTGGAGCAGATTCAGCCATTGCTTTGGCTTCTTTCAGACCCAGACCGGTAGCGCCACGCAGAGCCTTAATAACAGCTACTTTGTTGTCGCCGTGAGAAGTCATAACTACGTCGAATTCGGTCTTCTCTTCTACTGCAGCGCCTGCATCAGCACCGCCAGCAACTACTGCAGCAGCAGCAGTAACACCGAACTTCTCTTCCATAGCTTCGATCAGTTCAACAACTTCCATTACAGACATTGCTGCAAAGGCTTCCAAGATTTGGTCTTTAGTGATAGACATAAGAAAGTTTTCCTATAGTTCTGAATTCAATTATTTCAAGCAGCCAGCTTAAGATTAAGCGGCTTCTTTTTGATCGCGCAGGGCAGCCAGAGTACGAACGAACTTGCCAGCGGCAGCTTCCTTCATAGTCATCATCAGCTGTGCCAGTGCTTCTTCGTAAGTTGGCAGTTTTGCCAAACGATCGATCTGTGCTGCAGGGATAAATTCCCCTTCGAAAGCTGCACCTTTAACTTCAAATTGCGCTTGCTCTTTAGCAAAGTCTTTCAACAGACGTGCTGCGGCACCTGGGTGCTCGTTAGAGAATGCAATCAGAGTTGGACCAGTGAACACCTCGTTCAGGCACTCAAAAGCAGTACCTTCAACTGCACGACGAGCCAGAGTGTTACGTACAACTTTAACGTATACACCGTTGGCACGGGCAGTCTTACGCAGGGCGGTCATGGCGCCTACAGTTACACCGCGAGAATCGGCTACAACTGCAGACAGTGCACCTTTGGCAGCTTCGTTGACTTCAGCAACAATCGCTTTCTTGTCTTCGAGTCTTAATGCCATTGGCTTTACTCCTGGATTCTACCCGGGAAAATCCCCGGAAATTACCTACTGAATACTTATGTATCCAGTGACGTACGGCGCAGATTTCCAGCAGAAAAAATCTAGACTGGGGCCTGACACCGTCTACGCAGGAAATTAAGTGAATCTAATGATTTACACCTGCGGTCTTGGACGGAAGCGCGTTTCAACACTTGTGCAAAAAACACACTTCAACCCGACAAAGTGCGCGCATTATACGCTAATACGCGCACCCTGTAAATTAGTTAGCGGTTTCCAGGGTAGCCTGGTCAACTGCAACACCTGCACCCATAGTGGTGGAGATGGTAACTTTCTTGACGTACTGGCCTTTGGCAGCAGCTGGCTTGGCTTTTTTCAGCGCAGACAGCAGAGCTTCCAGGTTTTCTTTCAGCTGAACGGTGTCGAAATCAACCTTACCGATAGTGGTGTGGATGATACCGTTCTTGTCGTTACGGTAACGAACCTGACCCGCTTTAGCGTTCTTAACAGCTTCAGCAACGTTAGGAGTTACAGTACCGGTCTTAGGGTTAGGCATCAGGCCGCGTGGGCCCAGGATTTGACCCAGCATACCAACAACGCGCATTGCATCTGGAGAAGCAATTACTACGTCGAAGTTCATTTCGCCGGCTTTCACCTGCTCAGCCAGATCTTCCATACCTACCAGTTCAGCGCCTGCCGCTTTAGCAGCTTCTGCGTTTGCACCCTGGGTGAACACAGCTACGCGAACTTCACGGCCAGTACCGTGAGGCAGTACAGTCGCACCACGTACGTTCTGGTCAGATTTACGAGGATCTACGCCCAGGTTAACAGCAACGTCAACACTCTCAACGAACTTAGCGGTAGCCAGTTCTTTCAGCAGAGCAACAGCTTCGTTGATATCGTAGCTCTTGGTTACGTCTACTTTTTCGCGGATTACGCGCATGCGTTTAGTCAGCTTAGCCATTGTATTAGTCCTCTACTACCAAACCCATTGAACGCGCAGTACCTTCGATTGAGCGAGCCATCGCTTCAACGTCAGCACCAGTCATATCAGCAGCTTTGGTTTCTGCAATTTCCAGAACCTGAGCACGCTTGATAGTACCCACTTTCTGGGTGTTAGGACGGCTAGAGCCAGACTTCAGACCAGCAGCCTTCAGCAGCAGGAATGATGCTGGAGGAGTCTTGGTTTCGAAAGTGAAAGAACGATCGTTGTATACAGTGATAACAACAGGAATCGGCATACCTTTCTCGAACTTTTCAGTACGAGCGTTGAACGCCTTACAGAATTCCATGATGTTCACACCTTTCTGACCCAGAGCTGGACCAACTGGTGGAGATGGGTTAGCAGCACCAGCTGCAACCTGCAGCTTGATGTAAGCTTCAATTTTCTTTGCCATGAGCAATTTCCTCAAGTATGGGTGCAAACGCTACCGGCACTATGCCGAGAGCTCCCCGAAAACAACGGCTGCGGATTATATATTAACCCGCAGCCGTTGCCAAACGGATCTTGTATTTTATTTAATCAGCTTTTTTCAACCTGATTAAAGTCCAGTTCTACCGGAGTAGAACGGCCGAAGATCATCACAGACACTTTTACGCGGCTCTTGTCGTAATCCACTTCTTCAACGGTACCATTGAAGTCAGCAAACGGACCTTCGGTGACGCGAACCACTTCACCAGGCTCAAACATCACGCGGTGAGTTGGAGACTCTGTGGTTTCCTGCAGACGTTGCAGGATGGCTTCAGCTTCACGATCAGAGATAGGTGCGGGGCGGTCAGACGTACCACCAATAAAGCCCATCACGCGTGGAATGCTTTTCACCAGGTGCCAGCTCTCATCGTTCATTTCCATCTGAACCAAGACATAGCCAGGGAAGAACTTACGCTCGCTCTTGCGACGCTGGCCGGCACGCATTTCAACTACTTCTTCGGTAGGAACCAGTACTTCACCGAAGTGATGTTCCATTCCGTGCATTTTGATATGTTCGATCAGCGACTTGCATACACGGCCTTCATAGCCGGAGAAAGCCTGTACCACATACCATCTTTTTTTAGCTTCTTTCGCTTCAGTCATTCGGGTGCCTATACGCCAGTAATGAAATTGACAATTCGCAGCAGCACTGCGTCCAAGCCCCACAGGATCACAGCCAGAATACCGGTAGCGGCAAGTACGATAAAGGTGGTATTCAGCGCTTCCTGACGGGTCGGCCATACTACTTTACGCACTTCAATTTGTGATTCACGGGCAAATGCCAGCGCTTGCTTACCCTTGGCGGTCTGCAATGCGATGAAACCCGCCAGAGCAAACGCAATCACCACAGCAATTGCACGTACCAGCACACTGACTTCTTCGCTGTACATTTGATTGCCAATAACAGCAGCGGCCAGCAGTATAAATGCCAGACCCCACTTCACCATATCCAGAGAGTTACCCTGGTTTTCAGTATTCGTTGTCATCGGTTAATTCCGTTACTCATTACGACCTGAGCTTGAGTCACCAAGTAAACTCGAAGCCTTCAATACAGCCCAAACAGGCAAATTCGTGGTCCGAATTCACCCTTGGCTTGCAACTGCATCACGCTCAGGGGTCAAAAATCGGCCATAGATTGTATTCTTAATCAGCTTGCTACGCAAGGTGGCATCCGGGGCCCCGTAGGCAAATTCAAACATTTCAACCGCATCTGTCTGGATGAATGCAGTCAAA
>NZ_JBOZWP010000037.1:0-14007 GCF_050865035.1 Shewanella sp. GXUN23E
CACCCATCATTGTACTTTTTGGGGTATAAAAAAACCGGACATTAAAGTCCGGTCTTTTTTTGTAGCCTGAGATTACTCAGCAGCTTCGGCGTCAACAGCCTGAGCAGCTTCTGGGCGACCTACCAGCTCGATGTAAGCCATAGGGGCTTTATCACCGGCACGCAGACCGCACTTCAGGATACGGGTGTAACCACCAGGACGTTCCTGGTAGCGTGGACCCAATTCATTAAACAGTTTACCTACGACTTCTTGATCGCGGGTACGAGCAAACGCCAAACGACGATTTGCAACGCTGTCACTTTTAGCAAGTGTTATCAGAGGCTCAACTACGCGACGCAGTTCTTTCGCCTTCACAACAGTAGTCTTGATGATTTCATGACGTACCAGTGAAGATGCCATGTTACGGAACATAGCTTGGCGATGGCTGCTGTTGCGGTTAAGTTGACGACCACTCTTACGATGGCGCATGACCTAATCCTTATTACCTAAATCTGTACAAACCTGGGACTTATAGGTCGTCTGCCAAGCTGGCTGGAGGCCAGTTTTCCAGACGCATACCTAACGACAGTCCGCGAGATGCCAACACGTCCTTGATCTCGGTAAGAGACTTCTTACCCAGGTTAGGAGTCTTGAGCAGCTCAACTTCAGTGCGCTGTACCAGATCACCGATGTAATGAATCGCTTCGGCCTTCAGACAGTTAGCCGAACGTACAGTTAGCTCTAAATCGTCGACAGGACGCAACAGAATCGGATCGAATTCTGGCTTCTCTTCCTTCTGCTCTGGCTCAGAAACATCACGCAGTTCAACAAACGCATCCAGCTGTTCAGCCAAAATGGTCGCAGAACGACGGATAGCTTCCTCCGGGTCGATAGTACCGTTAGTGGTCATATCGATTACCAGCTTGTCCAGATCAGTACGCTGTTCTACACGAGCCGCTTCAACATTGTATGCAATGCGGGCAACTGGTGAGAAAGAAGCATCAACCAGCAGACGACCAATTGGGCGATCATCGTCTTCAGTTTGTGCACGGGCAGAAGCCGGTACATAACCACGACCACGCTCAACGCGGATACGCATGCTGATGTCATGGTTACCTGTCAGATGACAGATAACATGATCAGGATTCATGATGGTAACATCACCATCGTGAGTGATATCTGCTGCGGTGACAGGGCCTGCGCCGGACTTGCTCAGAGAGAGCATAGCCTCGTCTTTACCCTCGATGATCACGGCCAAACCTTTCAGGTTCAACAAGATCTCAAGGATATCTTCTTGTACGCCTTCCTTGCTGCTGTATTCATGCAGCACGCCATCGATCTCGACTTCGGTAACCGCGCAGCCGGGCATAGACGACAAAAGGATGCGACGCAACGCGTTACCCAGAGTGTGACCGAAACCACGCTCAAGCGGCTCCAGAGTCACCTTGGCACGAGTTGGGTTAACCTGCTCGATATCAACGAGACGCGGTTTAAGAAATTCTGTAACAGAACCCTGCATTGTGTCCTCTCTTGTTTGTTAGCCTTACTTAGAGTAAAGCTCGACGATCAGCTGTTCGTTAATTTCCGCAGACAAATCGCTACGCTCTGGAATGCGCTTGAAAGCACCTTCCATCTTAGCGGCATCTACTTCAATCCATGTAGGCTTCTCACGTGAACCAGCCAGTTCCAGAGCAGCTTTAATACGAGCTTGCTTCTGTGACTTTTCACGGATGCTTACTACATCATTCGCAGACACTTTGAATGACGGAATGTTAACAACACGACCGTTTACCATAACAGACTTATGGCTAACCAGCTGACGTGCTTCTGCACGTGTCGCACCAAAGCCCATACGATAAACTACGTTATCCAGACGGGTTTCCAAAAGTTGCAGCAGGTTCTCACCAGTGTTGCCTTTCAGACGTGCAGCTTCTTTATAGTAGTTACGGAATTGCTTTTCCAGCACACCGTAAATACGACGAACTTTTTGCTTCTCGCGCAGCTGTAAACCGTACTCAGACAGACGAGGCTTACGAGCGCCGTGCTGACCAGGTGCAGCTTCAAGCTTACACTTCGAATCAATTGCTCTCACACCGCTCTTCAGGAACAGATCTGTACCTTCACGGCGGCTGAGCTTGAGCTTAGGACCCAAGTATCTTGCCATTATCTTTCTCCAACTATCCTATAGAGCGCGTTACACACGACGCTTTTTAGGTGGGCGACAACCGTTATGAGGGATCGGAGTCACATCGGTAATGTTGGTAATTTTGTAACCAACTGCGTTCAGCGCACGAATGGCTGATTCACGACCTGGACCTGGACCCTTCACAAACACTTCAAGGTTCTTAACGCCGTAGTCCTGAGCAGCAGTACCTGCGCGCTCAGCAGCAACCTGTGCAGCAAACGGGGTAGATTTACGTGAACCACGGAAACCTGAACCACCGGCAGTTGCCCAAGCCAGAGCATTACCTTGACGATCGGTGATAGTCACAATTGTGTTGTTGAAAGACGCATGGATGTGCGCCATGCCATCAGCAACCTGCTTACGTACGCGCTTACGCGGAGAACGTGACGGAACTTTAGCCATTTATACTACCTTCCCGTTACTTCTTGATTGGTTTACGTGGACCTTTGCGGGTACGCGCATTGGTCTTAGTACGTTGCCCACGCAGGGGCAGGCTACGACGATGACGGAGGCCACGGTAACAACCAAGGTCCATCAGACGCTTGATGTTCATGGAAACCTCACGACGCAAGTCACCTTCTACTGTGTATTTGGCAACTTCTTCGCGCAGGGTATCGATTTGAGCTTCGCTCAGTTCCTTGATCTTAGCGTCTTCGGCAATAGCAGTAGCCGCGCAAATAGCTTGAGCGCGAGTACGACCGATACCGTAGATAGCAGTCAATGCAATGACTGTGTGCTTATGATCAGGAATGTTAATGCCAGCGATACGGGCCACTATGCACTCCTTAAGTTAAAGGCCATCTGTGAAAAGCCCGAAAGGATACTCGACAGATGACGGGTTTGCAATCATTTTTTGGCCAGCCCTCAATGAGAGGAGCTGGCCAGATTTTTTTAGCCTTGACGCTGTTTGTGTTTTGGTTCAACACAGATAACGCGTACAACGCCACTACGCTTGATGATCTTGCAGTTACGGCAGATCTTCTTCACGGAAGCACGAACTTTCATTTCACCACTCCGTTAAGCCAGATTAGCGACCAAAGCGATCAAGATTCGCTTTGTTCACCAAGTTGGCTTTTTTCATTACAGACTCATATTGATGAGACATCATATGGGTCTGAACCTGAGCCATGAAGTCCATGATCACTACCACCATAATCAGCAGTGAGGTACCGCCAAAATAGAACTGTACCTTCCAAGTGATAAGCATGAACTCCGGAATTAAACAGATAAAGGTAATGTATAACGCACCGGCCAGAGTCAGTCGGGTCATTACTTTATCAATGTAACGCGAAGTCTGTTCTCCAGGACGGATCCCGGGAATGAATGCACCACTCTTCTTCAGATTGTCTGCTGTTTCACGTGGATTAAACACCAACGCGGTATAGAAGAAACAGAAGAAGATAATTGCAGCAGCGTACAACAATGAGTACAGCGGTTGTCCTGGAGACACAGCCAGCGAGAAATCGCTCAACCATGACATGGACTCATTCTGCCCGAACCACTGAGCCAGGGTTCCAGGGAACAGAATGATGCTGGACGCAAAAATAGGAGGGATAACACCCGCCATGTTGACTTTCAGCGGCAAGTGGGTGGATTGCGCTGCAAACACCTTACGGCCCTGCTGACGCTTGGCATAGTTCACGACGATACGACGTTGACCACGCTCCACAAACACCACGAAATAAGTTACTGCAAATACAATGACTGCAATTAACAGCAGCACCAGTACATTCAAATCGCCTTGACGCGCCTGCTCGGCAGTTTGGCCGATAGCAGAGGGCAAACCAGCAACGATACCTGCAAAAATCAGGATCGAAATACCGTTTCCAATGCCCCGCTCGGTAATCTGTTCACCCAGCCACATCAGGAACATAGTTCCGGTGACCAAGCTCACTACCGCAACGAAATAAAAACCAAAACCTGGGTTGACCACTAGGCCAGGCACCAAGTTTGGTAATCCGGTTGCGATACCGATCGACTGGAACGTACCCAACACCAGCGTACCCCATCGAGTGTACTGACTGATTTTCTTACGTCCTGACTCACCTTCCTTCTTCAGTTCGGCCAGTGCAGGATGCACAACAGTCAGCAATTGCATGATAATCGACGCCGAAATGTACGGCATGATACCCAATGCAAAGATAGAGGCACGCTCAAGGGCACCACCCGAGAACATGTTAAACATGCCCAGGATGGTTCCCTTCTGCTGAGCGAACAGCTCGGCTAATACAGCAGCGTCAATACCAGGAATTGGTACAAACGAACCCGCCCGAAAGACGATGATTGCACCAATCACGAACAAGAGACGGGCCTTCAATTCAGACAGACCGCCCTTCGCGCTTTTTAAATCCAGTCCTGGTTTTGCCATCGACGTATTATTCCTCGATCTTACCGCCGGCAGCTTCGATAGCTGCACGTGCACCTTTGGTTACCTTCAGACCTTTAACGGTCACTGGGCGCTCAATGGTACCTGAAAGAACGATTTTCGCAAACTGGATGTTGCGAGTAATCACGTTCGCATCTTTCAGTGCGTTCAGGTCGATAACATCACCGTTTACTTTAGCCAGCTCACCTACGCGAACTTCCGCGGTTACCATCGCAGTGCGAGAGGTAAAACCGAACTTAGGCAGACGGATCTTCAGTGGCATCTGACCACCCTCGAAGCCAACGCGAACACCGCCGCCGCTACGAGATTTTTGACCCTTGTGACCGCGACCAGCAGTCTTGCCCAAGCCAGAACCAATACCACGGCCTACACGCTTAGGAGCAGATTTAGAACCTGCAGCTGGGGAAAGAGTATTCAATTTCATTGATTAATCCTCCACCTTAACCATGTAGTAGACCTTGTTGATCATACCGCGAATAGCTGGAGTATCTTCCAGTTCAACAGTGTGACCGATGCGACGCAGGCCCAGGCCTGTCAGAGTCGCTTTGTGCTTAGGCAGACGGCCAATAGCACTCTTGGTCTGAGTTACTTTAATAGTCTTAGTTGCCATGGTGCATTACCCCCGAATTTCGTCAACATTCAGGCCACGCTTGGCTGCGATCTGCGCTGGTGACTTCATATGTACCAGAGCGTCAACAGTTGCACGTACGATGTTGATCGGGTTAGTAGAACCGTATGCTTTAGACAGAACGTTATGAACGCCTGCCACTTCCAATACGGCGCGCATCGCACCACCGGCAATAATACCGGTACCTTGAGACGCAGGTTGCATGTATACGCGAGAACCAGAGTGACGACCCTTCACTGGATGGTGCAGAGTGCCTTCGTTCAGTTCTACGTTCACCATGTTGCGGCGAGCCTTTTCCATTGCCTTTTGAATAGCAGCTGGAACTTCGCGCGCTTTACCGTAGCCATAGCCAACCTTACCAGCGCCATCACCAACTACAGTCAGTGCAGTGAAGCTGAAAATACGGCCGCCCTTAACTACTTTAGAAACACGATTTACTGCAATCAGTTTTTCTTGCAGATCGTCTTTTTGCTGAGCTTCTACTTTAGCCATTGTATAAACCCCTTAGAACTGGAGGCCAGCTTCACGAGCAGCATCTGCCAGCGCAGCTACACGACCGTGATACTTGAAACCAGAACGATCGAAGGCAACAACAGTCACGCCTTTTTCGATCGCGCGTTCAGCAACGGCCTTACCCACTGCCTTGGCTGCGTCTACGTTACCGGTATACTTCAGACCTTCTTTTACTGCTTTTTCAGCAGTAGAAGCAGCTGCAATTACTACAGCTTCAGGGCTGATAACCTGAGCGTAAATGTGACGCGGAGTACGATGTACAACCAGACGGTTTGCGCCCAGCTCTTGGATCTTCTTGCGAGCGCGAGTGGCGCGGCGCAAGCGAGATTGTTTCTTATCCATATCGCGTTACCTTACTTCTTCTTAGCCTCTTTACGGCGTACATTTTCGTCTTCGTAACGAACACCCTTACCCTTATAAGGTTCAGGTGGACGGTAACCACGAATTTCTGCAGCAACCTGGCCAACCAACTGCTTATCAACGCCGCTCAGGACGATGTCAGTTTGGCTTGGGCATTCTGCAGTTACGCCAGCAGGCAGAGTGTGAACCAGTGGGTGTGAGAAACCGAGAGTCAGGTCAACACCGTTGCCAACGATCTTGGCACGGTAACCTACACCGATCAGCTTCAGCTTCTTAACGAAACCTTCAGATACACCGATAACCATGTTGTTAATCAGAGCGCGAGCAGTACCGGCCTGAGCCCATGCACCTTCAACGCCTTCAACTGGACCAAACTTGATTTGGTTATCTTCAACAACCACTGCTACAGCACTGTTGATTACTCGAGTCAGAGTACCCTTACCGCCTTTAACGGTAATTTCCTGACCATTCAAAGTCACCTCTACGCCAGCTGGGATAGTGACTGGTGCTTTTGCTACACGAGACATTTCCTAGCTCCTTACGCTACGTAGCAGATAACCTCACCACCCATGCCTGCAAGGCGGGCGGCACGATCAGTCATCAGGCCTTTAGAAGTGGACACGATTGCGACACCCAGACCGCCCATAACCTTTGGCAGCTCGTCTTTACCTTTGTAAATACGCAGACCAGGACGGCTTACACGCTGGATAGTCTCAACAACTGGTTTGCCTTGGAAATACTTCAGAGTGATTTCCAGTTCAGGCTTGGCTTCACCTGCTACAGCGTAGTCAGTGATATAACCTTCGTCTTTCAGCAGCTTAGCGATAGCTACTTTCAGCTTGGCAGAAGGCATCTTCACAGATACTTTGTTAGCAGCTTGGCCGTTACGGATACGGGTCAACATATCCGCAATAGGATCTTGCATGCTCATATTAGCTTACTCCGTGACAAGTGCTTACCAGCTGGCCTTACGCAGACCAGGAACTTCACCACGCATGGTTGCTTCACGCAGTTTGATACGGCTCAGGCCGAACTTACGCAGAACACCATGTGGGCGACCAGTTTGATTACAGCGGTTGCGCTTACGGCTTGCGCTGGAATCACGTGGTAGAGCTTGCAGCTGCATTACTGCATCCCAACGAGCTTCGTCAGAAGACTCTGGGCTGCTGATGATAGCTTTCAGAGCTGCACGCTTTTCAGCGTACTTGGCCACGAGTACTGCACGCTTAGCTTCACGTGCTTTCATTGATTGTTTTGCCATTACGCTACCCTTACTTTTTGAATGGGAAGTTAAAAGCGTCTAACAGAGCACGACCTTCTTCGTCAGTCTTCGCAGAGGTAGTGATAACGATATCCATACCACGAATCTTGTCGATTTTGTCGTAATCAATTTCTGGGAAAATGATTTGCTCACGAACGCCCATAGCGTAGTTACCACGACCGTCGAACGACTTAGCGCTCAGACCGCGGAAGTCACGGATACGTGGGATAGCGATGTCAACCAAACGCTCAAAGAATTCCCACATGCGCTCGCCGCGCAGAGTGACTTTACAACCAATAGGGTAGCCTTCACGGATCTTGAAGCCGGCAACTGACTTACGAGCAACAGTCACTACTGGCTTCTGGCCAGCGATTGCAGTCATATCACGGACAGCATTTTCCATGATTTTCTTGTCTGCAACGGCTTCGCCAACACCCATGTTCAGGGTGATTTTCTCAATCCGAGGGACTTGCATGACACTGGTATAACCGAACTTTTTAGTCAGTTCAGCGATAACAGTCTCTTTGTATTTATCATGCAGTTTCGCCATCGTTTACTCCAATTACTTAACGAGTTCACCGTTCGACTTGAAGAAACGCACTTTCTTGCCATCTTCAAATCGGAAACCAACACGATCAGCCTTGCCAGTGGCAGGGTTTACGATCGCTACATTTGATGCTTGAATCGGGGCTTCTTTCTCAACGATGCCACCAGTCACACCCAGTTGTGGGTTAGGCTTAGTGTGCTTCTTAACCAGATTGATGCCTTCAACAATCACCTTACCAGTAGGCAGAACCTGGGAAACCTTACCGGTTTTGCCCTTGTCTTTACCTGCCAGTACAACTACTTCGTCTTGACGACGGATTTTTGCTGCCATTTTGAAGCTCCTTACAGTACTTCTGGTGCCAGCGATACAATCTTCATGAACTGCTCAGTACGCAATTCACGAGTCACTGGTCCGAAAATACGAGTACCAATCGGTGCAAGGTTTGCATTCAGCAGAACCGCTGCATTCCGATCGAAGCGAATGACAGAACCGTCTGGACGACGTACGCCTTTCTTAGTACGGACTACCACCGCGTTATACACATCACCTTTCTTCGCTTTAGCGCGAGGAATAGCTTCCTTAACAGAAACCTTGATGATGTCGCCGATACCGGCATAACGACGATGAGAGCCACCCAAGACCTTAATACACTGAACTCTGCGAGCGCCACTGTTACATGCGACGTCCAGAGTCGATTGCATTTGGATCATTTTAAGTGCTCCGCTATCGTTACTACACAAATTCCCCAACACGGGGTGATATATAAGCCCATTCTTGCCGAAATTGGTCAAAAATGGCGCGCAAGTATAACACCATACTTTGGGGTTTGGTAGTATTAAAAAACAAACGGCCCCAAAAATTCGGAGCCGTTTACCTAGATGCCTATCTTACGATTAGGCTTTTACCACTACGTCTACCAGGGTCCAAGACTTGGTCTTGGACAGAGGGCGGCATTCACGGATAGTGACTACATCGCCTTCGTTACACTGGTTCAGTTCATCGTGGGCGTGGATCTTGGTAGTACGCTTGATGTACTTACCATAGATAGGGTGTTTCACCTGACGCTCAACAGCAACAGTGATGGACTTGTCCATTTTGTTGCTGGTCACGCGACCCTGCAAAGTACGGATTTTGTCAGACATTATGCACCCGCCTTAGAAGTAATAATGGTCTTAACACGCGCAATGTTACGGCGCACTGTCTTCAGCTGGTGAGTTTGGCTCAGCTGACCAGTGGCGTGTTGCATACGCAGGTTGAACTGCTCACGCAGCAGACCAAGTAATTCAGCGTTCAGTTCTTCAACGCTCTTTTCTCTCAGTTCGCTCGCTTTCATTACATCACCGTCTTAGTTACGAAGGTAGTCTTGATTGGCAGTTTAGCAGCAGCCAGTGCGAAAGCTTCGCGAGCCAGCTCTTCAGAAACGCCGTTCATTTCGTAGAGTACCTTACCAGGCTGAATCTGGCATACCCAGTATTCAACGTTACCTTTACCTTTACCCATACGCACTTCAAGAGGCTTAGAGGTAATTGGCTTGTCCGGAAACACACGGATCCAGATTTTGCCTTGACGTTTAATATGACGTGTCATAGCACGACGCGCAGATTCAATCTGACGTGCAGTCAAACGGCCACGGCCAACTGCTTTCAGACCGAAGGTACCGAAGCTTACTTCAGTGCCTGCAGCCAGACCGCGGTTACGGCCTTTGTGCATCTTACGGAACTTCATACGTTTAGGTTGCAGCATTGCGGGCTCTCCTACTTGTTACGAGGCTTGCGCTTAGGCTGCTGCTTCGGCTCTTCGATCTGAGGCAGCATACCGTCCAGAACTTCACCTTTGAAGATCCAAACTTTAATGCCGATCACACCATATTGGGTGTGGCTCTCAGAAGTCGCATAGTCGATGTCAGCACGCAGGGTATGCAAAGGCACACGGCCTTCACGGTACCACTCGGAACGCGCAATTTCAGCGCCGCCTAAACGGCCACTAACTTCAACTTTGATACCTTGGGCACCGATACGCATAGCGTTCTGTACAGCGCGCTTCATAGCACGACGGAACATAACGCGACGCTCCAGCTGCTGAGCGATAGAATCAGCTACCAGCTTAGCGTCCAGTTCAGGCTTACGGATCTCAGCGATGTTGATTTGAGCAGGAGTGCCAGTGATACGGGCAACTTCCGCACGCAATACTTCAACGTCTTCACCTTTCTTACCAATCACAACGCCTGGACGGGCAGTGTGGATGGTAACGCGGATGCTTTTCGCTGGGCGTTCGATAACGATCTTGGATACTGAAGCGGCTTTCAGTTTCTTTTCCAGAAACTTGCGCACTTCCCAGTCGCTGTTCAGATTATTTGCATAGTCTGAGCCATCTGCGTACCAGGTAGAGATCCAAGGCTTAGTGATACCCAGACGGATACCATTAGGATGTACTTTCTGTCCCATTGCTCTCTCCTAGCGATCTGATACAACCACAGTGATGTGGCTGGTACGCTTGATGATACGATCGGCACGACCTTTCGCACGTGGCATGATGCGCTTCATAACTGGGCCTTCATCTACGAAAACCTTAGCTACTTTCAGCTCATCAATGTCAGCGCCTTCGTTGTGCTCGGCGTTTGCGATAGCAGAGTCAACGACTTTCTTTACCAGTACGGCTGCTTTCTTAGGGCTGAAAGTCAGAATTTCCAGGGCCTTAGAAACAGGCAGGCCGCGGATCTGGTCAGCTACCAAGCGTGCCTTCTGCGGAGACGTACGGGCAAAACGATGTTTAGCTAGAACTTCCATCTTATTCCTCCCGTATTAACGCTTCTTCGCTTTCTTATCAGCAGCATGGCCGCGATAAGTGCGAGTTGGTGAGAATTCACCAAGTTTGTGGCCGATCATTTCGTCAGTAACGAACACAGGTACGTGCTGACGACCATTATGGACAGCGATAGTCAACCCAATCATTTGTGGGATGATCATTGAGCGGCGAGACCAAGTCTTGATAGGCTTTTTGTCACCCGCTTCTACCGCTTTCTCTACCTTCTTCAGCAAGTGCAGGTCAATGAATGGACCTTTCTTGAGAGAACGTGGCATGGCGAATCCTCTTATTACTTATTACGACGACGTACAATGTACTTGTCAGTGCGCTTGTTGCTGCGAGTCTTGTAACCCTTGGTTGGAACGCCCCATGGAGTCACTGGGTGACGACCACCGGAAGTACGACCTTCACCACCACCATGTGGGTGATCTACAGGGTTCATTGCAACACCGCGAACGGTTGGGCGAACGCCTCTCCAACGCTTGGCACCGGCTTTACCCAGTTGACGCAGCATGTGCTCAGCGTTACCGACTTCACCCAGGGTGGCGCGGCAATCAACTGGAACTTTACGCATTTCGCCAGAACGCAGACGCAGGGTTGCGTAAGCGTTGTCACGCGCAACTACCTGTACGTATGCACCGGCAGAACGAGCGATCTGAGCACCTTTACCTGGCTTCATCTCAACAGCGTGAACTACAGAACCCACTGGGATGTTGCGCAGAGGCAGAGCGTTACCTACTTTGATATCAGCATCGGTACCAGACTTGATCACGTCACCAGCCTTCATGCCTTTGGCAGCCAGGATGTAACGACGTTCACCGTCAGCGTACAGTACCAGAGCGATGTGAGCGGTACGGTTTGGATCATATTCCAAACGCTCAATCTTACCTGGGATACCGTCTTTGTTACGCTTGAAGTCGATCAAACGGTAGTGTTGCTTGTGACCACCACCGATATGACGGGTAGTGATACGACCGGTGTTGTTACGACCACCGGACTTAGATTTCTTCGCCAGCAGGCCAGCAAAAGGTTTACCCTTGTGCAGGTCAGCATTCACCACTTTAACTACGTGGCGACGACCTGGAGAAGTTGGCTTACACTTAACAATTGCCATGAGTAATCTCCTTATGCTTCAGCGCCAACGAAGTCGATGTCAGCACCGGCAGCCAGGGTCACATAGGCCTTTTTCCAGTCGCTACGACGACCGAAACGGGCACCGTGACGCTTGGTCTTACCTTTGTTAACCAGAGTGCGAACACCAGCTACTTCAACTTCGAACAGTTTTTCTACAGCAGCTTTGATTTCAGCCTTGTTGGCATCCATCGCTACGCGGAAAACTACAGTGTTGGTCTTTTCTGCAACCACGGTGCTCTTTTCAGAGATGTGTGGAGCCAGAATAACTTTTAGCAAACGTTCTTCGCGGATCATGCCAGCATCTCCTCGATTTGCTTAACCGCATCAGCAGTTACCAGCACTTTGTCGAACGCGATCAGGCTTACTGGATCGATACCAGCAACGTCACGTACGTCAACCTTATACAGGTTACGCGCTGCCAAGAACAGGTTCTCGTCTACTTCAGCAGTAACGATCAACACGTCTTCCAGATCCATTTCTTTCAGCTTGGCTTTCAGCTCTTTAGTTTTAGGAGCTTCAACACCGAACTTCTCGACAACGATCAGACGGTCTTGACGTACCAGTTCAGACAGAATGCTCATCAGAGCACCGCGGTACATCTTTTTGTTTACTTTTTGGCTGTGATCTTGTGGCTTAGCAGCGAAAGAAACACCGCCTCCACGCCATACTGGGCCCTTGATACCACCCGCACGAGCGCGGCCAGTACCTTTTTGGCGCCATGGCTTCTTACCAGAGCCAACAACTTCTGCACGAGTCTTCTGAGCACGAGTGCCCTGACGTGCGTTTGCAGCGTAAGCTACAACTACCTGGTGAACCAGTGCTTCATTAAAGTCACGGCCGAAGGTAGTTTCGGAAACTTCAAGAGCGCTGTTAGCGTCTTTCAATACCAATTCCATTACTATCTCCTCAGACCTTAAGCTTTAACGGCAGGCTTGATAATCAGGTTACCGTTGGTAGCGCCTGGAACGGCACCTTTAACCAGCAGCAGGTTACGCTCTGCATCTACACGTACTACGTCCAGATTCTGAGTGGTAACTTGCTCAGCACCCATGTGGCCTGACATTTTCTTACCTTTGAATACACGACCTGGCGTCTGGTTCTGACCGATAGAACCGTTAGCACGGTGTGCCAGAGAGTTACCGTGAGTCATGTCCTGAGTACGGAAGTTCCAGCGCTTAACGCCACCCTGGAAACCTTTACCCTTAGACTGACCAGTAACATCTACTTTCGCCACGTCAGCGAAGATATCAACTTTCAGCTCAGCACCAACTTCAATGCCTTCGCCTTCACCGTCGGCCAGACGCATTTCCCACAGACCACGACCGGCTTCAACGCCCGCCTTGGCAAAGTGGCCAGCTTCTGGCTTAGTGATGCGATTGGCTTTTTTGGTGCCGGTAGTAACTTGAAGTGCGCGGTAACCGTCGTTTTCCAGGGTCTTAACCTGAGTCACGCGGTTCGCTTCCACTTCAATTACTGTAACAGGGATAGACGCGCCATCTTCAGTGAAGATGCGGGTCATACCCACTTTACGACCAATAAGACCGATAGCCATCTCTCAAACCTCTCTAAAGGATCTCAATTAACCCAAGCTAATCTGGACATCTACACCAGCCGCAAGATCCAGACGCATCAGGGCGTCAACGGTCTTTTCGGTAGGCTCAACGATGTCAACCAGACGCTTGTGAGTACGCAGTTCGTATTGGTCACGAGCATCTTTATTAACGTGCGGAGAGATCAAAACGGTGAAACGCTCTTTGCGAGTAGGCAGTGGGATAGGACCACGTACCTGGGCGCCAGTACGTTTAGCAGTTTCAACGATTTCCGCGGTTGACTGATCAATCAAACGATGATCAAATCCTTTCAAGCGGATACGGATTCTTTGGTTCTGCATTGACCAGAGCTCCTAAAATGGACACATAAAAAATCACCCTCTAGCCATTTCCATTACTGGAAAGACAGAGCGAGATGATTTAACCATTCGACTCCCAATCGGAGTCGCTGTAATTAAGTCGGCGGCTCAGATTTGCCGTCCAACTGTCGCTAACTTAAAGTAGCGAGGGGCACATTATACATAGCTGACGCTAATGATCAACCCCGCTGTGTGAATAGTCGCCAATATTGGCCATTCACCGTCAAAAGTGCGCGAATTATACGGATTTTTTCCAAATGCGCCAACTTTTTCTTAAACCGCCCTACCCTGCAAGCAGGC
>NZ_JBOZWP010000038.1:0-11509 GCF_050865035.1 Shewanella sp. GXUN23E
TGAGCCCAAAGATGACGGCGTTACCCTTGTCGGCCTTGAAGGCTCTGAGGGTACGGTTCTGGAAGCCAATCTGGCCGCAGGCAACAACCCTGACGCAACAGCCCTGTCTCAGTCAGGGAGTTTCAGTTTCATTTGTGCTGATGGTCTGAGTACCGTTCAGATCGGCAGTCAGGTTTATACACTCGCGGATCTTCAGGCGCTGCCAGGTGATGCTCCGGTTACCATCAGCACGCCCTATGGCACGCTGACTTTGACTGGATTTACCGGTACAGCAAGTGGCGGTACGTTGAGTTATACCTATGTGCTGAACAACGCTGTCGATAATGACAGCCAGGCCAATGCCAACGGTCAGGGTTATACAGACCGCTTCGAAGTTGTCATCAAAGATGTGGACGGCAGTCCGGCAACCGGCAGTTTGGACATCAATATCGTCGATGATGTAGTAACGCTGAATCCCGACGACCTGACAGATGGCATCAATCAAGTTGGTACCTATGAGGGCGACCTGAATATTCAGGGTGCCGACAACAATTTCACCGCCAGCCTTACCGGCAACGTCACCAATTGGTCTGCAACCAATACCTTTGCAGCCTCAGAACTGACTTCCGGAGGCCTGACGATTTACTACTATGTCGACCCTGAAAATCCTGACGTATTGGTGGGCTATATCTCTTCCGAAGGTACAGTCACAGCGTTCGATCCGACCAATGGGGCTCACAAGGTGGTCTTCACATTGACTACCGATGCAGCCACTGACAAGTATGAGTTTGAAGTGGTTAGCACGATAGATAAACTCAGTCAGGTAGACATTGGCAAACTGGTCGGTGGTCAGGGTGGCATCAGCGGCTCTGTATACATCACCGGAAATGGCGATCAATATAAAATTTATAATGATCCCAAAGACATTCCAGCCAATGAAACCGTTGTATTTACCCTTACCGGCAAGGACGCAAACGGTAACTATGCTGAAGTCAACGGAACCGCCAACGGTTTTGGTGTGGCTAACCCATGGGTATCCGATGGCAAAGTGCTTGTTGTGGATTACACCAAGACAGTTGCCAGCGCGAGCTTCAACTTCGACGTGGGTAACGGTGATCCCAATGTGATTCACTACAAGGCCTTTGACGCCAATGGCCAGCTGCTGGCAGAAGGTAACATCGGTCCCAATCAGGTGATCAGCGGGATTGGCGAAATCGCCTATATTGAGCTTTCTGCCAGTACCAGTACGGATTCCAAGTTCCAGTTAACCGGCACGACTGCACAGGAGATTGTCAGTTCAACTGTGCCTGTGGATTTGGAGTTTGTGGTTGATGTGACTGACGGCGATCAGGATACAAGCTCTGATAACCTGAATATTCATCTGGGCGTTCCACAATCAGCGCTGTCAGCCATCACCAAACAGGGCTTTGCCAACCTGGATGAGGCTGACCTGGCGAATGGCCAGCCTGAAAACGAATCCACTTCGTTAATGTTCCAGGCCGGTTCTGCCAACATCAAGTCTTTCGCCTTTGGCAGTACCGAGGCCATCGAAGTCACGGGTATTCAAACAACTCCTGAATTCCCGAAATCTATCGTCTGGCACATAGGCGAAGATAACAGCCTGATTGGCAAGATGCCCAATGGCAAAGATGTTATTAAAATCACCCTGAGCGGCAATGAAATTACCGCAGGCAACCAGGGCAGCGTAGTTGCCAAGGTCGAATTGCTTGGCAACATGCTGCATAACATTGATGTGTCAAACATTTCAGTTTCCGGTATCGAAGTCATCGCTGCAGATGCAGCCGGTAATACTGCAAGTGCCAATTTGACAGTCAATGTTTCCGAATTTGTTTCCATGGAAAATGAAATTTCCCGGACCGATGAGGACGAAGTTGTCAGTGGCAATGTGCTCACAAACGATGTGGATCCTGACTTTATTCTCTCCATCTCGAAGTTGATTATTGACGGGGTAGAATATGCTCCGGGTCAGTCAATTCAGTTAGCGGAAGGGGTGCTGCAGGTAGACGCAAGCGGATATTACAACTTTGACCCAGTTAAAAACTGGAGCGGTAAGCTTCCGCCAGTCACCTATGTAACCAATACAGGCGAGCAGGCCCAGCTGACCATTGAAGTGGCACCGATTGCCGATAAGCCGCTGGTCGATGTGCTGCTGACGGCCAACAGCACTGCCGTTGGCAACTGGGTGGAATATCCGGCTGAAATTCATATATCCCTGTCAGATCGTGATGGCAGTGAACAACTTGACTCCATTGAGCTGAGTGGCTTGCCACAGGGTACCGAAGTATATGCCGGCAACCAATTGCTGGGCACTGCCGGTGCCGATGGCAAAATTTTGCTGAGTTACGATGCCGGATCACGCGGCCTTTGGGACAGCGACGACCTTGATGTCTCGCTAACCAACCTCACGATTAAGGTACCCAGTGAAGCATCCGGCCAGGTTGATTTGGTGGTGTCCGCCACTTCAGTCGAAAAAGATACCGGCGGCAGCAATACCGCAACAGGTGAAGATACAATCCGTCTGGATGACTTCAAGAGTACCGAAGGGCGCGCCGGCGATCAGGACGAATCCTTTGGTGGTCAGCACGATATTGTGGTGGGAGATATTGATGGCAGCATCATCACTCCGGGACAGGACTACAACATCGCCTTTATGGTGGACAGTTCGGGCAGTATTGGTTCTAACGCACTGAACAACATCAAAGCGCAGCTCACTGAAGTCTTCGAGACGTTAATTGCGACCGCAACAAAAGATGGCAGCGGCACAGTGAACGTGTTCCTGATAGATTTCGACGGTTTGTCCAGAGGTTGGGTATCGGTTGATCTGAGCGATCCCAATGCATTAGCGACTTTGCTTGGCAGTACCGAAGACAATCTCTCCGGTGGACTTGCTGATATGACATCTGGTGGACGTACAAACTACGAAGACGTCTTTAAAACCACAGCAAACTGGTTTAATCAGATGGGCAGCAATGGCGCGACCAACCTTGCCTACTTCATCACGGATGGTAAAGCCAACGAATATAATACTGACGAAGTCGCAGACCCAATAGTTTGGGATCTGTTCGGCAACCAAAATGATAAAACCTTGTCAGAGCTGTTTGATATCAGCGGCTATCAATTTGGCCGGGTGTATAAGCACGAAGGAAAAACCATCATTGATGAGAACGGCGAAGTTTACCGTTACCAGGGCGGAAACCGCGTATCAATCGGCTACCTTCGTGCAGATGGACGAGGGGGATATGAGGTTGTGCGCTTTGATGATGGAAGCTCCAGTGCAACCAACAATGCCAAGCAAGGCTTTGCTCTTCTGCTCGCCCAAGGCGTCACAGTTGAAGCCATCGGCATTGGCGGCAGCCTCAACGCTGAAGATCTGCTGCCTTTCGACTCCAATGGTAACGTCCAAACCAACATCAGCAGTGATGCGCTGGCCGACGCCATTCTTGGCAGTGAAGTCAATATGATTCCAGGTGCTGACCGATTCAACGGCAGCGCTGGTGATGACATCATCTTTGGTGACGCGGTCCATATCAATGGCATTGACGGTCAGGGTTACGCCGCCATCAAAAACTATGTCGCCAGAGAACTGGGAGTAACAGACGTCAGCGATGCTCAGGTTCACCGGTATATCAACGAACATTCAGACTTTTTTGATAAGTCCGGTGTCAATGGTCAGGCTGATATCCTGCTTGGCGGCTCAGGCAATGACATCCTGTATGGACAGGAAGGTAACGACCTGCTTGACGGTGGCGAAGGCAACGACAAGCTCTATGGCGGCAGTGGCAACGACAAGCTGTACGGCGGCAGTGGCAATGACACTCTGATTGGCGGCACCGGTGATGACGTGCTCATCGGCGGCCTTGGGGATGACAACATGTCCGGTGGCTCAGGCGCTGACACCTTCGTATGGCAACGTGGCGATACCGGAACCGATACTATCTTTGGTTTCGAAAAAGGTGTCGACACTCTGGACATCAGTGACCTTTTGCAAATCCCAACGGATAAATCACTCGATGATCTGCTTTCCATCAAAACCCAGAATGGCTCGACCATTATCGAAATTGACGCTGATGGTGACAGCCAGATTGACCAGGTCATTATTCTGGATGGTGTTGTTCTCTCCAAAGAGGATGTCACCAACGGTCTGTTCCAGAGTACCGCAGAACCGCAAACTCTGGTCAGCACCACGGATTCACCTCAGCACAGCGACATGTCGCCGCTGGACAGCTTAATAGACGAGTTGAATATCAAAGTCATTCCTTAATGACTTACTGAGGAGCATCTGGCCCAGGCCAGCGCTCCAACCTCACTGTAACGGTCCTTCAGGGAGAAGACCATGAACACACTCAAGCATCTGGCCAAAGTCACAGGAACTGCCTTGGCGGTAGCAACGGCACTTTTGCCCTTTGGCAGCAGCGCCGATACGCTGGAACAGGCAGTTGCCCAGACCTTGGATACTCACCCCGAACTGCGCATAGTCTTTAATCGCTTTAAAGCCAGAGAGGCTCAGATAGATCAGGCGTTTGCCGGTTACCTGCCAAATGTCGAGCTCAACGCAGGCTGGGGCCTCGAAAACACCAACAGCCCGAGCACCCGACGAAATCCTTTAAATGGTCCAACGGTCGATGATCGTGATACCGAACTCAAGCGAGGCGAAGCCGGTATCAGCATTCGTCAGATGCTGTTCGATGGCTTCCTGACCAGCAGTGAAGTTGATCGCGCTACCTTCGAAGCCACCGCAGAGCAATGGAATCTCGCCGCCGCCGCAGAAGATATGGCGCTCGATGTCGCCCGGGTTTATCTGGCCTATATCCAGGCAGAACAGGTGTTGACGCTGGCAGAAAAGAACCTGCAAACCCACAAGGATATCTACGGCCAGATCAAACAGCGCACCGATTCCGGGCTGGGATCGTCTGCCGATCTGTCACAGATCTCAGGACGCCTGGCCAGAGCCAATGCCAATGTTATTGCCGCCCGCAACAATCTGTATGACACCATTTCGGAATACAAGAATGTCACCGGACAAATGCCAAAAGACGTCATTGTTCCGGTAGCTGATGCCGATATGTTGCCGGCATCATTGGACCAAACCCTGCTGTTAGCCGGAGAAAACCACCCGGTGCTCAAGTCTGCCAGTCAGGATATTGAGGCGGCCCAGAGTGAACAGGCCGCGGCAAAATCCTCTTTCTATCCCACTATCAACATCGAGCTTTCAGGCAACTGGAATAACGATCTGAATGGCGAGAATGGCCGCAGTTTTAGCAGCGATGTGGGCGGCCACAGTAACGATCTGCAAGCCATGGTACGGATGCGTTATAACCTGTTCAGCGGCGGTGGTGATGCTGCCAAGCACCGGGAAACCTCATACAAGATTGCCGAGGCCAAAGAGATCCGCGAGCGGGCCCACCGACAAATCAACGAAGGTGCCAGCCTTGCCTGGAATGCCTATGAACTGCTGCCAGAACAAAAACTATTCATACGTGAACATGTTGTTGCAGCCAAAGAAACTCAGGTAGCCTATGCCCAGCAATTCAATCTGGGACAGCGATCGCTGTTGGATCTGCTGGATACTGAAAATGAATTGTTTGAAGCCAGAAAGGACTATCTGAGAGCCGAGTTCGATGAACTGCTGGCGCAATATCGTGTTCTGAATGCCACCGGCCAACTGCTGAACTCAATGCGGGTCAGCCGTCCGGAAGCGTGGAGCGGCGAAGCTGAATATGAAGGAGGGGCATTTAAATGAAACCATTGAGCATTGCCGTTGCGGCACTGTTACTGAGCGCTTGTTCGAGCAATATTGTCACTATGGACGGCACCACCAATCAGGCCAACGATCTGCGGGATCTGGATCAGGATGGGGTAATTGAAGCCCGTGAGCGTTGTGATGAAACCCTGCAGGGTGCCAGCATTGACAATTATGGCTGCGGCCAGATAAAACCCATCAATGAACGCCGTGAACTGAAAGTGCTGTTCGCCAATGATTCCTACTACCTTGACCCGCGATACTATGGACAGGTCGAGGAGCTGGCACAATTCATGCGTCAGTATCCGAACACCCGGGTTACCATTGAAGGTCACTGCAGCAAAGTTGGTTCATACGAGCACAATCTGGCCCTGTCGCAAAATCGCGCCAATGCAATTACCGCATTGCTGGCAGATCGTTATGGGATCAGCAACGATCGACTCAGAGCAGTCGGCTACAGTTTCGATCGTCCGGTCGATCCGTCAGACACCCAGGATGCCCACAACCGCAATCGCCGGGTGATCGCCGAAGTGGTAGGTGAAGACACCACTGCTGACATGAAATGGCATATTTATACGGTCGATGAGTTAAATCGACTGTAATCCGCAAAAGGCAGGTTTTTTACCTGCCTTTTCTTTTCCCCAGGTCGCTTCGCAACCACCTCAACAATCAGCAGTATTCCCAGAGTATTTGCTCTTTTCAGTCCCGTCAGACCTGTAAATTTCGCCCTCTCTAACAGGTCGGATGAGTAACGTTAATCGCGTGCCACAACTTTACACCAAGAAGTATCAACATTCACATCAAGACCTTACAAATAGTCAGCTTATCTGTGTAAGGTGATTTATGGCGTTTTTATTACTTTTTTCAGCATTTTTCGCAGTGTTATGTCACGCTAAAGTTTGACGCAAATCCCACACAGCTTTAACATCTATACTCTTTTTATTAATTAACATTTTACACTGCCTTGTTGGGTCAAACTGCACACAGATTACTCTGACTCGGATAGCTTAGCCTGTTGAGGACTGTCCACATGGGAACATATACCACTCCTAAAGCCGGTTTACTGAAGTACATTGATGGAAAAATCATCATAGAGAATGCTACATCAGAACAATCACTTACTGCTGGTGAGAAGGTTGATGCTGGAACAATTCTCCATATTGCCGACAACACGCGATTTGTGCTGTTGTTGGATGACGGTACTCACATCTCAGAGCTGAATGTCGATCTGCCAGCTGCAGCCATTTTTGCAGAGGAAGAGGAAGAAGCCACTGAAGTGACTCCACCGGCTCAGGCTGAGACCGTGGATGACGTGGCTTTGCAGAACGAAATCGATGCCATACAGCAGCAAATCGAGGAAGGTGCCGATCCGACGGAAGAGCTGCCGGAAACTCAGGCCGGTCAGACAAGCCAGGGCAACAATGGCTTTGTGGTCATTGACCGCAACGGCGATGAAGTGTTGGCAAAAGCCGGTTATGATACCGCCGGTCTGGCATCCTCCGGAGATATTCGCACCGAAGACACAGGCCTCTCTTCCATTGTTCGTGCAGAACTGACCCTGACTTTTACGACTGAGGCGGTCACCGGCGACACCACCCCACTGATCACCGGCAGCTCAAATGCAGTTCCCGGCAGTATTGTGACTCTGGTAATTACTGACTCAGCCGGTAATCAGCAAACCGTTACGGCCATCGTTGGCCCGGATGGCAATTTTGCTGTCGAGGTTCCCTCACCTATCCCGGAAGGTCCTTACACAGTCGTGGGGACAGTAACAGATCCGGATAACAACACAGGTACCGGTGACTTTACCGGTGTAGTCGATACCACTGAGCCAACTGTCGCGGTGTCGATACTGGAAGATGCCAATAACGATGGTTTCATCAATGCCGAAGAGCTTGATGGCGACATTCAGATCCTGGTGACTTTTGGCAATGACACCACCCGTGCTGGTGACAATCTGGTAGTGACAGATCAGGCCGGCAATGTACTGTTCTCCGGCCCGGTCACAGAGGCGATGCTGGCCAACGGCCTGACATTGAATATTACACCTCCGCCAACCGGCACTCAGCTGTCTGTCACCGCAACCGTGACCGATCCTGTTGGCAATGTTGCCACTGGCAGTGACAGCGCCACCCTGGACTATGGCAGCAGCGCCCCGACAGCCCCCACTGTCGTTATCGACTCTGATGCCAACAACGACGGCTATATCAATGACGGTGAGCTGGATGGACAGGTCAGCATTTCCATTACATTCGGCGGCGGAACAGAAGTCGGTGACCACGTAGTCGTCACCGATCAGGATGGCAACATCATCTATACCGGTCCTGTCACTCAGGACATGCTGGATAATGGCCTGCAGATCGCTATCGATCCGCCGCCAACCGGCACGACATTGGAAATCGTTGTTACCGTCACCGACCCTGCTGGAAATACGGCAACCGGCTCAGACAGTGCGACATTGGATTATGGCTCAGGAGCGCCGGCATCACCTGTGGTAGTGATTACCGAAGATGCCAACAACGACGGTTATATCAACAACAGCGAGCTGGACGGTCCGGTTAATTTCACAGTCACTTTGGGAGCCGGCACCGCGGTTGGCGATACCATAGAAGTGGTTGATCAAGCTGGTAATATTGTCTTCTCCGGGACAGTCACTCAGGACATGCTGGACAACGGCCTGTCATTGTCCGTCCCAGCTCCGGCCAACAATACTCAGCTGCAAATCACTGCCACAGTGACAGATCCTGCCGGCAATACAGCGTCAGGCAGTGATGCTGCCATTATCGTCGGTGTAAATCCTCAGACACCGGACAGCCCGATCGTTGTTATTGAAGATGATGCCAACAATGATGGCTATATCAATGACGGAGAGCTGGATGGCCAGATCAATCTCACGATCACCCTGGGATCTGCCACCAATGTGGGTGATACCGTACTGGTAACAGATCAGGACGGTAACCTACTGTTTCAGGGACCTGTCACCCAGGATATGCTGGACAATGGCCTGCATCTAACAATGGATCCACCACCAAGCGGAACTACGCTGACGGTTACCGCCACTGTGACAGATCCGGCGGGCAACAGCGCCAGCGGCAGTGACAGCGCGACACTCGACTATGGTTCTGGTGTGGGAGCCCCCAGTGCTCCCACTGTCACCATTGTTGATGATGCCAACAATGATGGCTATCTGAATAATGATGAAGTCGACGGCGAAGTCAACGTGGAGATCAACTTCGGTCCTGGCACTGAAGTCGGCGATACGGTGACTGTCACGGATCAGGACGGCAATGTCATCTTCTCCGGACCAATCACTCAGGACATGCTGGATAATGGTCTGGATGTCAGCCTTCCAACTCCGGCTCCGGGCACAGATCTGGTGGTCACAACAACAGTGACTGACCCAGCGGGCAACAGTGCCCAGGGCAGTGATAGTGTCACACTGGACTATGGTGCCAGTGCACCTTCTGCGCCGACCGTGGTCATTACCGAAGATGCCAACAACGACGGCATCATCAATGACGCCGAGTTAAACGGCCAAATCAATATCAGCGTCACCCTGGGCAGTGGTACGGCCGTGGGCGATACCGTTGAAGTGACAGATCAAAATGGCACAGTACTTTATGCCGGACCTGTGACTCAGGATATGCTGGATAACGGCTTGTCACTGGTGGTTGATGCACCGGCGTCCGGCACCACGCTGACCGTCAGCGCCACAGTCACCGATGTGGCGGGCAACAGTGCCTCCGGCAGCGACAGTGCGCTGCTGGATTACAGCGGCAACCCACCGTCACCTTCCGCCCCGACTGTGGTCATCACCGAAGATGCCAACAACGATGGTTATATCAATGACGGCGAGCTCTCCGGTCAGGTGGACATCAGTATCACCCTGGGCAGCGGCACCGACGTGGGCGACACCCTGGTCATCACCGATCAGGATGGCAATGTGCTGTATAGCGGCACCGTCACCCAGGCCATGCTGGACAATGGGCTGCAGCTGGCCATCGACCCACCTGCCAGCGGTACCAATCTGGTGGTGACGGCGACCGTCACCACCCCGTCCGGCAATACCGCTTCCGGCAGTGACAATGCGTTACTGGATTATGGTGTCGGCTCAGGCGCCCCGGCCGCACCGACTGTGGTGATTACCGAGGATGCCAACAACGACGGCTACATCAATGATGCCGAGCTTAACGGTCAGATTAACTATCAGGTGACGCTGGGCGCGGGCACTGCGTTGGGCGATACCCTGACCATCACCGACCAGGACGGCACCGTGCTGTTCAGTGGTCCGGTTACCCAGAGCATGCTGGATAATGGCCTGCCATTGGTTATCGACCCACCGACTTCCGGCACTGAGCTTATTATCACGGCAACGGTTACTGATGCTGCTGGCAACAACGCATCAGGCAGTGACTCTGCAGTACTGGATTACGGCTCCGGCAGCGGCAGTCCTGCAAGTCCTGTGGTGACCATAGTTAACGATGCCAACAATGATGGTTACATCAATCAGAATGAAGTTGGCACTCAAATTGACATCAACATCACCTTGGGCAGTGGTACTCAGGTTGGTGACAACATTACAGTGACGGATCAGGATGGCACTGTACTCTATTCCGGTCCGGTTACTCAGGACATGCTGGATAACGGCCTGTCCTTGTCGATCACACCGCCACCAACTGGCACAGATCTGTCTATCACAGCAACCGTCACCGACCCCGCCGGTAACAGTGTCACAGGCAGTGACAGCGCCACGCTGGATTACGGCAACTCAGCGCCTGCGGCGCCGATCTTAACCATCACCGAAGACAGTAATAATGATGGATATATCAATGATGCCGAACTGTCGGGTCAAATCAATTACAGCATCACTTTAGGTGCGGGGACCACTGTTGGTGACACTATCAGCGTGACCGATCAGGATGGCAATGTCGTCTACAGCGCCGTTATTACGCAGGAGATGCTGGACAAAGGCCTGTCGCTGACAGTGGATGCGCCTGCTTCCGGCACAACGCTGCAACTGACTGCCACAGTGACAGATGTTGCCGGCAATACTGCGTCCGGCAGTGATTCTGCCGTGATGGACTATGGCTCAGGTGTAGGTGCTCCGGCGGCACCTGTTGTGGTGATCACTGAAGATGCCAACAACGATGGCACCATTGATAACGACGAGCTCAGCGGACAAATCAATCTTTCGGTCACCCTGGGTGCCGGCACCGTAGTCGGTGACCACTTGGTGGTGACTGATCAGGATGGCAATACCATTTATGAAGGTGTAGTCACTCAGGCTATGCTTGATGCTGGCTTGAGCCTGGTGACCAATGTGCCTCCGTCAGGCACCAACCTCATCATCACTGCCACCGTCACCGACGTGGCCGGTAACACCGCCTCCGGCAGTGATTCAGCAGTGCTGAACTACACCGAAACGCCAGCGCCTCAGGCACCAACAGTCGTGCTGGAAACCGATGCCAATAATGATGGTTATATCAGTGATGCTGAATTGAATGGTGGCCAGATCGCTGTTTCTGTAACTCTGGCAGATGATGCTCAGGTGGGTGACACTCTGGTGGTCACCGATCAGGATGGCAATGTGCTGTTTAATGGCCCGGTGACTCAGGAGATGCTGGACAATGGTCTGGATCTCAGCATGGATCCGCCCGCCAATGGTACTCAGCTGGAAGTGACTGCGACCATCACCAATGCCGCAGGTGATTCTGCACAGGGCAGTGATAACGCGCTGCTCGATTACGGCGTCGGCACAGGTGCCCCGGC
>NZ_JBOZWP010000039.1:0-9548 GCF_050865035.1 Shewanella sp. GXUN23E
TAACCGCCTGCATGGTGAGTGTTGGGGTAAACTTGCATCAATTCATTCAGCCGTTAGGCTGTCCTGCTGTCCTGCTGTCCTGCTGTCCTGCTGTCCTGCTGTCCTGCTGTCCTGCTGTCCTGCTGTCCTGCTGTCCTGCTGTCCTGCTGTCCTGCTGTCCCTTTGACGGTGCCTGCTCATTCGGTTGATTACAAACCGTTTAGGGGGCTGGTTATTTAGCGGACATGATAAGTCGTATAGACAAGCTTTCTGCTTGGACGTTGATTGGGTATGTTCCCATGAGCTGTCAGTATCAAGGGGCATGCCCTAGTTTGCTCTCTACTAGCCCAGCGGCTAAGCGATTGTCAGGCATCTATCTATCCAGCCTGCAATCTCGAATTCTTCTAGCATGGTCGGATGACAGGCTATGTCCAGAAAACACTATGCCTATACGGACCTGGGGTAGGCATTCTTATGGTTATAAGATTCCCGGAGACTGGAGCGGATCCGCATGCTGACCAGCAGGTTGGATTCCTCATGCTGCCTAATCGGGAACCTTGTGCTGCCAATCAATAGACTTTTTGCGAGCCTCTGCGCTATGGCCACTATGTTATGGATTTCGGAGTGGATACAGCCAGTAAGCGAAGGCATCCCAGCAGCGCGGTGAATGGCTTATGGTTTTATTGGAGTGTGAGGAACCCGGTTAGAAGGCGGGGGGTTCAGGAGTCAGTGGTGGAAAAATAAAGCCCTCAAAAAGAGGGCTTTATTCAATAAAATCGTTACTGCTTATTTGCTGCCGGTTTGAGACTGAGAGTATTCCAGCTTGTCATGGGTTTTGCCCATAGCTTCTGCTACTTCAGGTGGCATGTAGTTCTCATCGTGCTTGGCCAATACTTCGCTGGCCTCGAGCACATTTCCTTCACCCAGTACACCCTGAGCCACAATACCCTGACCTTCGCGGAAAAGATCTGGCAACAGGTCATCATAGGTGACCATGATTTCACCGCCTGAAGCGTCATGCACCTTGAACTCCACATGCAGACTGTCAGGATCACGCTGCAGAGAGCCGACGGTAACCATACCTCCAACGCGAATGCGCTGACCTACTTCTGGTTTAACTCCTGTGTCAGCTTTACCCTGAACAATTTCTGTTGGCGTAAAGAACAGATTCAGGTTGGAGTTCAGCGCATACAGTAACAGTGATGCGATGCCTGCCACACCAACAACCAGGGCGCTTGCCAGTATCAGTCTTTTTTTACGTCTTGGATTCATTGTCACTCCGATGTTGTTTCAGGCGCTCTTCGCGGGCCAGTTTCTGGGCGATTTGCTGCAATACTTTGTTTTTTTGCTTGGCACTCTGGAACACCAGTATGGCCAAACTGACGAAGGTTACACCGTAGGCGAGCCAGACATAAAATGCATAACCGCCCATGTTGAAAAAGTCACCGATAGAATCAAACTGCATTATGCGGCTCCCTGTTCCATTGCGAGTTTACGTACCCAGGGACGCATACCGTTACGTGCCAGAATCTCAGCACGGAAGCGAACCAGGGTTAGCGCACCGATCATCATGCCAAAGCCGAAGATATTGATCAGCAGTGGGATCAGCATGTCTGTAGGCATTGCGGACTTTTCTGTAATTCTGATAGTGGAGGGTTGATGCAAAGAACTCCACCATTCCACAGAGTATTTAATAATTGGGATATTAATTACACCCACGATCGCCAGAATACCTGCGGCTCTGGCGGCCAACACTTTGTCCTCAAATGAGGCGTACAAAGAAATTACACCCAAGTACAGGAACAGCAAAACCAACTCAGAGGTCAGGCGTGCGTCCCATACCCACCAGGTACCCCACATAGGTTTACCCCAGGTTGCACCGGTAAACAGGGCAATAAAGGTGATAACTGCGCCGACAGGAGCAATCGATGCTGCGGCCCAGTCGGCTGCTTTAATTTGCCAGACCAGACCAATAAAGGCTGATACCGCCATCCCCATGTACGCCGCCATTGACATAGAAGCTGCCGGTACGTGAATAAAGATGATGCGGTAACTGTCACCCTGTTGGTAATCGGTAGGGGCAAACATTAAACCCCAAATCGTGCCTGTCAGGATCAGCCCGCATGCCAGAATACTGAACCAGGGCAGCAATTTTCCTGCCAGTTGATAAGCCCTTTCAGGGTCTGCGTAAGGATGTAACCACTTCCACATTTTAGTTAGTACTCACTCTCAGTGATGCACCTATAGCTACAGGTGCCAATGTTAATGAACCGACAAGCATTGCGCCAATAATGGCGAGCTGACCGTCGTAGGGCAGATTCATGCCGGCAGCGTCAATGGCACTGGTGGCGAAAATCAGTACCGGAATATACAACGGCAGGATCAGCAAACTCAGTAAGACACCACCTTTTCTCAATCCAACAGTCAGTGCCACGCCAATTGCACCCAACAGGCTCAATACCGGAGTGCCGAGTGCCAGGGTCGAAACCAATGCACCATAACTATTGGACTCCAGATGCAGCAACACTGCCAGCAGTGGCGCGATAATGATCAGTGGCACGCCGGTCAGTAACCAGTGGGCAAGCACCTTGGCCAACACCATCAACGACAATGGCTGCGGGCTGAGCATCATCTGTTCCAGTGCACCGTCCGAAAAATCTGCCTTAAACAAACGTTCCAGGGATAACATCGATGCCAGCAAAGCGGCTACCCAAATGATCCCCGGGGCGATCCGTGTCAGTACCTGAGGCTCAGGACCTATGCCGAGCGGAAAGAGGGTGACAACCATAACGAAAAACAACAGTGGGTTAAAAATGTCGCCCCGATGACGAACCGCGATTTGTAGATCCCGCTTCAGCAGAGTCATAAATGCACGGGTATAACTGATGCCTCTTTTCATTAACTGGGAACCTTAGTCAAAATTGTACTTGAGCTTGATTTTTCTCAGTCGACTGTCGCTGACTACACCCATGTCCTGGTGTGTGGTGAGGATGACGCAACCGCCGTTGTCTGCATGCTGGATAAACAATTGCTCCAGTGTCTCCACCCCTTTTTTATCAATCGCGGTGAAGGGTTCATCGAGGATCCAGACTTTGCTGTTGGTATGCCAAAGACGGGCCAGGGCAGTCCGTCGATGTTGTCCCGCAGACAGGTGACCGGCCAGCGCGTCTTCAAAGCCGCTAAGGTTCACTTTTGCCAATATGTCCCTGATATCAGGGTCATCGTAACCACTTAACCTTAAATTGAAGTTAAGGTTTTCTTCGGCCGTAAGCTCACATTTCACTCCGGGAAGATGACCTAAATAGAGCAAGTCTTCATTGAATTCATCACGATTTCGGGTGATGTCTTCTCCCTGATATAACACCCGACCGGCGTAGGGGCGGGACAAGCCGGCAAGAATACGTAACAGGCTGGTTTTACCTGCCCCATTAGGACCTTCAATCTGTACGATATCGCCAATGTTGATATCGAAGCTCAGCTCGTCAAACAGAATGCGCTCTTCCCTGATACAGGTAAGGCTATCTGCCGAAATCAGTGTGTTTCCTTTGGTTGTTGTTACCACTGAACCCTCGTAGTGAAGCCGGTATGGAACTGCCCAGATACTATCACATTCGTAATCCCGGTTTTACATTTGAATTGTTTGAAGTGTCAGCAATTTGATGTGCTTCCAAGAAAAACACTTTAGCGGGAACTTTTTAAAATTTTGCTAAACCAAAGGCTGTCTGGTAGGGCACACTGCAGTATGCTCCCAACTTGCGGGCAATTATCACAAAAACGTGAGTTTTATTGATATTTGTTGTAGTCTTAAATCGCCGATGATGAGTCTGCCAATAAAATAAAGGCAGCACGAGCTTGTCATTTTTTACATTAGGAACGATGAAGATGAAGAAACTGTTAGCGATGACTGCAGTAGCCGCATTGGCTATGTCAACGAACGTGTTTGCACAAGATGGAGAGGCTGTTTATAACAAGGCTTGTCAGGTGTGTCACGCCATGGGCGTAGCCGGTGCTCCCAAAGCACACGATGCTGCTGCCTGGGAACCTCGTCTGGCTCAGGGTCTGGATACTTTGGTTGCTACTGTTAAGGCGGGTAAAAATGCCATGCCTCCAGGTGGTATGTGTACTGACTGTACCGACGAAGATTACAAGAACGCTATTGAGTTTATGTCAAAGTAAACTCTTTGCTTCGAACATAAAAAAACCGGCAAATGCCGGTTTTTTTATGTCTGTTTGATTATTGCACCAGAGTGTCAACAACCAACGCAGCGGTATCACCAACCGGAACAGAGGCCAGTTCGCCTTTGAGGTCACCAGCTTTGGGGCGAACACTGCCATGTTTGGAGAGGACTGCGATAATTTCGACATTCCTGGCGTCGCTCAGTTTCAGATTGCCGCCCATAGATGTGGTGTTGTCCAATACGACTTTTGCTGGCAGTGCCTTGGCGCTGATTTTGGTTGCTGCCAAAGGCACTTTCTCACCTTCAGTGTTGCGGGCAAACACGAATAACATATCAGTCGATGCCACTTTATCCTGCAGCTCCGGTGCAATCGAGATTTCGACTGTTACGGTCTTTTGTTCGGCAGCAACACCGGCGTGATTGACATCATTTGGCATTTCACCGGATTCAGTGGCCATACGCATCTTGGCGGTTTGAATTGCATTGTTGACAGAAGCTCGGTCGATATCCTGACGATCGCTGGTCAACAGCGTTTCCCATGCGTTGATAGCTTTGTTGTAGTCAGCGGTGAAGAAGGCGTCCATACCAATCAGCAGCAGAGTCGATGGATCCTTGGGATCCTTTGACAGCGACAGGTCAACAATGGCCTGGATCTCTGGGGTCATTGTCTGGTTGTTCTTGTAATACATGGCAGTGGCTTTAGGGCCCAGCAATTCTGCATGTTCACCAACCAGCTCCATCACTTTGTCAAAAGCGGCAATAGCTTCATCATAACGATTGGCAGAGGTATAGGCGTGACCGAGGTTGAACCACAGTTGGCTGTTGTCTGGCTGGCTTTTGACCTGTGCTTCCATCATTTCGATTTGCTGAGAAATCATTTGTTCCTGAGTCATTCCAGCATGAGGATTACCGGCCTGAGGATTTTCCAGGAAGGGCAGCTCGTTGTATGCACCCAGTTGCATGTAGGAGTAACCGGCAATGGCAATGATTGCGACAGACATGACTGCAGGCCAAAGTATACCTTTTGGCTTGGCCTGTTGGCTGAGTGACTCGTCGGTGCCTTGCTTCATATCCTGCAGCAGGCTGACTTCCAGTTCTTTTTTCAGCGCGTCAAATTCCTGCTGATCCAGCAGTTGCTCATCCAGCTCTTTTTCAAGAATAGCCAGACGCTCATTGAAAAGTTCAACGTTGGTTTTGTTGCGGACACCGGCTTCTTCGGCGCGAATGAGCTTTTGCTGGCGGAAATGAGGCAGCCAAATCAGCAGCAGGCTGACTAACAGCACAAGCGCAATAAAAATCCAGAATGTGGTCATTATTTCTACTTCACGTTAGTTGACTTTACGCGGCCGGGCCGCATGGTTTGATCCCGGATTATACGGGAAGATGATTCATTGAACAGTAATATAACCCTTGATCCAAGGTCGATGAATAGAGTTGGGGACTGGTTCACAGATTAGTCTAACGAGTTAAAATTTCTTGAAACTTAATGAACTTGCCTGTGTCTGACTGATGCTCCTGTAGATTGCCTTTAACCCTGCCAAAATTGGGGATTTGAGAGAATGCGACAAGCAACCCATTATTGGTCGAAAGGGGCAGACAGGAACTATAGCAAAGTCTAAAATGACCAAAAAATTAACGCTCAATGGTTGTTCGTTGTATGGTCTAAGACCGTATAACTCTGCCTGAAGACGAGACTAAGGAACCCCAATGATCCCAGAACTTGGACACTTCTCACTGATCATAGGATTGGCATTCGCCTTCCTGTTGGCCAGTGTGCCCTTGATCGGTGTGGCTCGCAAAGATCAATATCTGGTGCGCTATGCCTGGCCTCTGAGCTACGGTATGGCCTTCTTTATTCTGCTGTCAGTAGTGACGCTGGCCTACAGTTTCGCTACCGATGATTTCTCCGTTGCCTATGTGGCTCATCATTCCAACTCTCAGCTTCCGATTTTCTTTAAAATTGCAGCTGTATGGGGCGGCCATGAAGGCTCGCTGTTGTTCTGGGTATTCTCTCTTTCTGCCTGGGCTGCTGCAGTTGCCATGTTCAGTAAGGGCCTGGAAGAGATCTTCACCGCCCGGGTACTGAGTATTCTGGCGATGATCGTCATTGGCTTTACGCTGTTTATGCTGATCACCTCAAGTCCGTTTGAGCGTCTGTTGCCTGTGCCTGCTGAGGGTCGCGACCTTAACCCGATGTTGCAGGATGTGGGGCTGATCTTCCATCCGCCGATGCTTTATCTGGGTTATGTAGGCTTTGCCGTGAGCTTCGCCTTCGCAATTGCAGCCTTGATGAGTGGTCGTCTGGATTCAGCTTGGGCGCGCTGGAGCCGTCCATGGACCCTGGCTGCCTGGGTATTTCTGACCGGTGGTATCTCACTGGGTTCCTGGTGGGCTTACTATGAGCTGGGCTGGGGTGGTTGGTGGTTCTGGGATCCGGTAGAAAATGCCTCCTTTATGCCTTGGTTGGTTGGTACTGCGCTGTTGCACTCTGTCATTGTGACCGAGAAACGTGGTGCGTTCCGTAACTGGACGGTGCTGCTTTCCATTTTTGCATTCTCTCTGAGCTTGCTGGGTACCTTTATCGTACGTTCCGGTGTTCTGACATCCGTGCACTCGTTTGCTGCGGATCCAAGCCGCGGTATGTTCATCCTGTTGCTGCTTGGCCTGGCTATCGGTGGTTCACTGACGCTGTTTGCACTGCGAGCAAGTGAAATGACCAGTCCAGCCCGCTTTGAGCTGAACTCTAAAGAAACCATGTTGTTGGTGTGTAACGTTCTGCTGACTGTTGCCTGCGGTACCGTGCTGCTGGGTACTCTGTATCCGCTGCTTATTGATGCGCTGAACATGGGCAAAATTTCGGTAGGACCTCCATACTTCAACGCCGTATTTGTACCTATTGCTCTGGTGCTGTTTGTATTTATGGGATTGGGACCGGTTTCCCGCTGGAAAAAGTCCAAGCCCGGCGAGGTAAGTCGTCAGGCACTGGTTCCTGCCATCATCTCTCTGGTTGTTGGCCTGGCAATGCCATTTGTTATTGATGGTCAGTTCAATATGTGGGTTGTTGCCGGTATGGGCACTGCAACCTGGGTGACACTGATGACTGTCCGTGCCGGCTATAACATGGTGAAGCCCAAGGCAGATGCTCAGCTGAGTCTGGCGCGTATTTCCCGTAGTCAGGCTGGCATGATCTTGGCTCATCTGGGGATCGCCATGTCGGTAGTGGGTGCCACTATGGTGTCCAACTACTCTCTGGAAAAGAGTGTTCGTATGGGACCTGGTATTTCTCATGAGCTGGCAGGCTACACCTTTAAATACACAGAAACCAAGATAGTGCAGGGGCCAAACTATGTGGCCAAGCAAGGTCAGGTTGAAGTTTATGATGATGGTGAGTTCCTGACGCTGCTCAAGCCGGATCGCCGTCAGTACAACGTGCGCACTATGGACATGACTGAAGCCGGTATTGACTGGGGGCTGACCCGCGATCTGTATGTGACTATGGGCGATCCTGTCAGTGCGACCGAGTTTGCGGTGCGTCTGAACTATAAACCTTATGTTCGCTGGATTTGGATTGGCAGTATTTTCATGATGATAGGTGGTATTTTCTCAGCCTCTGACAAACGCTACCGCGTGCGTCAAAGTGCCAAGGAAAGCGCCGTTGATCGTAACGCCGCTACTGCCTGATTTGTGAGGAAAGCATGAGTAACAAAAGAAGAATTATTCTTTTCCTGCCTTTGATTGTGTTTCTGGGAATGGGCGTCTTTCTCTATAAAGGCCTGTTCCTGAGTCCGGAAAAATTGGACTCAGCTCTGGAAGGAAAGCCGATTCCGGCTTTCCAACTGGAAAAGCTGGAAAATCAGGGCGAGATGGTCACCAATAAAGATTTGGTTGGCAAAGTTGCGTTAATGAACGTCTGGGCAACCTGGTGCCCGAGCTGTAAATATGAGCATCCATTCCTGATGATGCTGGCCCGTCAGAACATAGTGCCAATTTATGGCATCAATTATCGTGACGAACGTGGTCCGGCTATCATGGAGCTTGCCCGTGAAGGTGATCCTTACACGCTCAACATCTATGATAAAGACGGTCGTCTTGGTTTGGATCTGGGGGTGTATGGCGCGCCGGAAACCTTCATCATTGACCACAATGGTATCATTCGGTTCCGCTACGCTGGGCCGGTAGATCAGCGTGTGTGGACTGAGACCCTGTTGCCTATGGTTCAACAACTTCAGGCTGAAGCGAAGCAGGATGGTGCAGCATGAGACGTGTCATTAAGCTGATTGGTGCCGCCGTGGTGAGTTTGTCTCTGGCGGCCAGCGCTCTGGCAACGCCAATCGACACATACGAATTCCAGAATCCGGATAACCAAAAGCGCGCAATTTCGCTGGCCAGTGAGTTGCGTTGCCCACAGTGCCAAAACCAGAATTTGGTTGATTCCAATTCGCCGGTCGCTCGTGACCTGCGTTTGGAAGTCTACAAAATGGTAGATGATGGCAAAACCGATGACGAGATCGTGGAGTTCATGACCAGCCGTTATGGCGAGTTTGTACTCTATATGCCAAAGGTTGAAACCAAAACCTACATTTTGTGGGGCGGCCCAGTAGCGCTTTTCGTGATGGGGTTGGGGATTGTCTTCCTGTTTGTTCGTCGTCAACGTGGATCTGCTGGTAAGGAAATTGCGTTGAGTGAAGATGAACAGCGGCAGCTGGATGAGTTACTTAAGCGGAATCAACAACAATGAAATCATACCTGAGTATTGCACTTGTGCTGTCGTTGCTCAGTGGTGTAGCTCAGGCCTATCCGGGGATGCAACCGCATCCCCAGGTAAACAGCGGCTCCACGGTCGACAAAGTTCAACTCCTTCCCAAATCCTTTCCCATTGAAGCTATTCCTTTCCAGACGGTAGATGGTAAGCCTGTCGATTTCAGCCAATATAAAGGCAAGGTAGTCATGGTAAACATGTGGGCCACCTGGTGTCCTCCATGTGTAAGAGAATTGCCGGCGCTCGATAAGCTGTCGCAACAGTTTGATCCGGACGAGTTTGTTGTGCTGCCCATATCGATTGATGCAGAAGGGCAACAGCAGGTTCAGCCTTTCTTGAAAGAGCTGGGGATGTCTGACTTTATCTCTTATTACGATCCTCAGCAGAAGTTGGGAGAAATTTTTCCACTCGACTACATCCCAGCCACCTTTATTCTGGATCAGAATGGTGATTTGATTGCTTTCGTTCGTAGCTTTGTCGATTGGAATGATCCCAAAGCAGTGGAGATGATCCGCGGGATGATCGCCAATAAGAGCTAAATAGCCCGGTTTTGCTGCTTTATGCAGCGAAAATCCTGTTAAAAGATCGCTTTTGTTGAAAATCTCAGCAAGCGATCTTTTTTCTTTTAAAAA